>NZ_CAUI01000005.1:0-300168 GCF_000350165.1 Halanaerobium saccharolyticum subsp. saccharolyticum DSM 6643 | reverse complement strand
ATATAAAGAGTATGAAAGTAGAGTCTGTATTCGCTGTGCTAAATGTGTTGATGCCTGTCCGGTATATATTTCTCCTAATAGAATAACAGACTTTATAAATAATGATTATCTAGAAGAAGCCGAGGCTTTAAGTTTAGCTAGTTGTATTGAGTGTGGAAGCTGTGCTTACGTTTGTCCAGCCAGCAGACCGCTTTTAAGATGGTTACGAGAAGGCAAAGCCCGCTTAAGACAGGCAAATAATTAATGGAGGTGCTGTAAATGAATTTAGAACTTTCTGGTCCACACATCGGAACAGATGATTCAATAGAAAAGACAATGTGGAATGTTGCTTTAGCTTTAATTCCGGCTGCAGCAGCTGCATCAATATTTTTTGGAACTTATGCTCTTTATTTAATTTTTTCTACAGCAATATTTTCAGTTATTTTAGAATATCCCTTTACTAAAAAATTTCCTGGAGATGGTAGCGCCTTTGTTACCGGCATGCTGTTAGGGATGAGCATTCCTGCTAATTCTCCATTCTGGCTGCCTTTAGTTGGAGCATTTTTTGCAATTATAATTGCAAAACAACTTTTTGGTGGTCTGGGGAATAACGTTTTTAATCCCGCCCTGGCCGGTAGAGCAATAATTAGGCTTTCTTTTGCCGAATATTTTGCAAAATGGCCTGCTCCTTTTGATGCAGTTGCTGGTGCAACTCCCCTGGCTCAGAGAGCTTCAGACTCTTCTTATACATATTTAAGTCAAAATGGTATCAGTGGACTCTGGAATTTATTTGTTGGGAATATACCTGGAGCTATAGGAGAAACTTCAGCTTTAGCATTACTAATTGGTGCAGCTTTTCTTTATTATAAAGGCTACATTAGCTGGAGAATCCCAGGTTCATTTATAATAGGTGTAATAATTACTTCTTGGCTATTAGGTGTTAATCCGCTGCTCAGTATTTTTGCAGGCGCTGTTATTTTAGGTGCTTTTTTCATGGCAACCGATATGGTAAGTTCTCCTAGTGCTAAAGAGGCTAGATTAGCTTATGGAGCAGGTTGTGGAGTCTTAACTGTTTTAATTCGCTATTTTTCGATTTATAGTGGTGGTGTAACCTTTGCAATTCTAACAATGAATGGCCTTGCTTATCTTTTTGACCATTTGTTTGAAGGATTCCACTTCGGACAGTATCAAATTCGCAAAAAAAATTATAAAATTATTGCTTCTGCAGTCTCTGCAGCATTTTTAATAATTATATTTAGCTATTTCACTTTGTTAATTGGCTAAATAAGATCTAATAGCAAATAATAAGAAAGGAGAATTAATAAATGAATGATAATCTAACACTGGTTAATAAAATAAGTCTTTTAGCTTTATTACCACTGCTTGCTGGCACAGCAAATGGAGTTTTATTTGCCCTCATTTTTGCTCTATCTTTAAGTTTTATAGCTCTAATTGTTAAATTCATTTATTTAATAAACGAAAGTTTTTTTGATCAAAAAGAAGGCCAAATAATCCTGTGGGGTTTAGGCTTTGGAATTTCTTATTTTCTTTCTGTGCTGCTGCCCCAAATTTTGGGAGCTCAATCTCAATACTTTAATTATTATTTCATTCTCATTGGAGTGACTCCTCTAGTTTATGCAGATTTAAAAAATAAAAGACTAACTCAATTCGTACTTAACCATACTTTATTTTTGGATCTAATGCTGGCAGTTTCAATTTTAAGAGAGTTATTAGGTCAGGGAAGCTTACTAAACTATCAGATTTTTAATAATCCACCACTTTCTATAGCTAACAATGCAGCTGGTGCTTTTTTAACCCTTGCAATAGCAGCTTTTATTTATGAAATCCTAACTAAAAAATTAAATCTAAAAGCGACCCTAGTAAAAGAAACAGCAGATAATCTTGAAAGTGAGGCAAAATAATGAGTGAAATGATATTTGTTTTTTTAGATCAGCTTTTAAAAAATAATTTAGTTTTAATTTCTTTTACCGCGGTTCTGCTCATAGTAGTAGAAACACCAAAACTAAGGACTGCTTTTAAAGATGGAAAAGTTATTACTGGTGCCATGGGATTTGCTGCCATTTCTGCCTGGATTTTTTCTTATTATCTAAGTTCAATTAATTATGTTTTTCCAGCAGTTTATTTTTTAAATTCTTTAATTGCAATAAAAATTATAAAAAGTTATGGTCTACTCCAGGGAGAATGGATTTCTGGTTTAAAAAGAGAAATCATTGCTCTTGCTGGACTGCTCGCTCTTCAGTTTAATTTAATAGAAAAAGTATCTTATAATTATCAAGATTTAATAATTATAACCGCCTTATTAGCAGGCTTTTATTTGATTTTCATTATTGTTGCTGCTATAAAAGAACAATTAGATTTAAAAGAAAATAAAAAAATATTTAAAAAAGAATACACTTTATTTCTAGTTTTAGCTTTTTTAACCGCTATAATGTCTGGTTTTAACTTTCTCTAAAGATTTTAAAGGGAGACAACTTTTTATAAGCCGCCTCCCTTTTATAATTATATTAAACTGAAATTAACTAAATTAAATGATATACTATTTTAAATTTAATTTTCCGGCTTTGATTAAATTGTAATTCCCAGTTTTCAATAAATTACATAACTCATTTATTTTAAGTGGTAGTTCTTTAGAAACAATTCCACCCCTTGCAAGATCTTCATATTCATGAAAATCGGATCCAGAAATCATTTTTAAATTATTTTTTTTGGCATAATTTAAAGCTTTATCATTATTTGAATTATGCCGAGGATTTCCATTATAAACTTCAAGTCCATCAATTAATCTTATGTCAGCAGGAGCCATTCCCTGACGATAAGGATGTGCTTGAAAAATTAGTATCTCCGCTTCATCTGTCTCAGCTAAGTTTTTAAATTTTTCTAAATTAAGATGATGTAAATTTGGATATTTCAATAAAAATTCTTCATTCAGACCATAAATCAAATATTCATTTGGATCATTACTAAATTTAATTTCAATACCCAAAAAAACTTTAAATTCTGAATCACCTGCAGCTTCTTTAGCATTTTTATATCCCTCTAAATACTTTTCAAGCTTCTTTTCCCAGCTTAAATCAGAAAATTTATCAAAAAAACGAGCATAATAATGATCTGTCAGAACTAAAGCACTATATCCCGCATTTATATATTTTTCAACTAATTCAGCTGCTTCAACAGAGCCACAGCGGCTGCTTTCTGAACTATGAGCATGCAGCTCAATTTTATATCTATTCAAAAAAAACACCTCTAATTTCTACCATTGATCATAATGAACTATCTCATCACTTAATCTATCAGTCTTTCCTTTTTCTTCATCAGGATAACCAATAGAAATTAAAGAAACAGTTTTTATATTTTTAGGTACTTCTAAAGCTTCACTTACAACTTTTTCTCGTTCTTGATTCGGATATGCACCAATCCAAACTGCTCCAAGATCTAATGAAACAGCTTCTAATAATATATTTTGGGTTGCTGCTGCACAATCCTGTACCCAAAATCCCTCATGTCGCTGTTTATCTAAATCTGCACAAACTGCTATTGCAAGTGACGCCTCTTTTAACATTTTAGCATAAGGATGAACTTCAGCTAAATGATTAAGTTTATCTCGATCTCTGATCACAATAAAATGCCATGGCTGTTCATTACCAGCTGAAGGTGCGGCTGTAGCTGCTTTTAATAATTTTTCTATTTTTTCTTCTTCAACTTTCTTCTTTTTGTATTTTCTGATACTTCTTCTTTCAAAAATTTCGTCCATAATATATCCTCTCCTTTAGTTGATATTATATAATTTGTTAATTGAAAATGTCAAAAACCCCTGATATATATATACCAGAGGCTTTTTAAAATAATTATTCATTTTAAAATAAATTATATTCTTTTTTTACTATTATTTGCAATTGTAACTGCAGCTATAACTAATAAAGCTACTACAAACCAACCAAAAGCCATCAGTTCACTGACAGGATATCCACCATAAGCTGTTGATAATTCAGAAATTGTACTCTGAACAAATCCGATACCTATAAATACAGGTGCAATGAATTTAATCATTGCTTTCCAACCATTACCAACATGTAGATCAGAACTTGCATTCATATTATCTTTAATCTTATCTAAATCAAAAGCATAACTTAAAATTAACATTTCTATTAAACCAACAAGTAATAAACCAAAAATGTTAACAAAGTGATCAACAATATCTAAAATAGCAAGTCCACCTTGAGTAACCATTGGTACCCCAAGTATGAAACCTACAATTGACACTAAAGTAACAGCTTTCTTGCGGCTTAAACTAAAGTTATCAATCAAAGAAGATACAACAGATTCAATTAGTGATATACTGGATGACAGACCTGCAATTGTAAGGGAGAAGAAAAATGCAAACCCAAATAATTGCGGTAATCCTGGTAGTAAGTTAATAGCCTTTGGAAAAGCAATAAAAGCAAGTCCAATACCCGAAGTTGCAACATCAGCTATTTCTACTCCCTGCTGCTGAGCCATATATCCTAAAACCCCAAAAACACCAAAACCAACCACTATACTAAATATACTGTTTGCTAAACCGGCAATTATACCATTCTTTACAACATCCGATTTTTTAGGTAAATAACTAGAATAAGCAATCATAATTCCAAAACCAAGACTTAAGGTAAAGAATATCTGCCCATATGCTCCAACCCAGATATTAAAATCTAATATCTTAGAAAAATCTGGTGTTACAAAGGCCTTGACACCCTCCATTGCACCTGGTAATGTTACCCCTCTTAAAACTATTATTAAAACCATTAATGCTAAAAGCGGCATAAATATTTTGCTGGCCTTTTCAATTCCTTTTTCTACTCCACCAGCAATAATCACATAGTTAATTATCCAAACAGCTAATAAAGCAAAGAAAATTTTCCACTGAATTCCCCCGAGAGTAAAAGCACTGCCGCTAAATCCTAAAAATTCTCCAAAGAAAAATCCTTCAGGATCAGCAGTCCAACCTAAAGAAAATGATTCAAAAACAAATAATAAACTCCAGGCAATAATAACAATATAATAGACCGTTACTGTAAAGGCAACTAATACTGACCACCAGCCAACCCATTCAAACTTTTCTTTTACCTTTCTAAAAGAACTAGGAGCAGAATTTCTGGTAAAAAATCCAAACCCCATTTCAAGCAATAACAGAGGTATACCAGCAGTTATAAGAGCAAATATGTACGGAAATAAAAATGCTCCACCACCATTTTCATATGCCTGATAAGAAAAACGCCAGATATTACCAAGTCCTACAGCTGAACCAATTGTTGCTAAAATAAATCCAAGTCTACTTCCCCATTGATCACGATTCTCTTCCATTTCACTTTCCTCCTTCTCTTCTTTCTACTCATTTTATTTTTACCTGATATTTCTGGCTCAGCTAATCTAAAAATAAAATACTTAAAATACCACAAAAACTCAGCTAAATACTATAATCCCAAATCTACTGCTAAATAATTTTTTACTCCTAATAATGTAGGATTATATACTATTCTCAACTAATCTAATCAGGTTGAATGTATTATAACAAATAAATTCAACAATTTCCAGCTTTTATGATAAAAATTAAATAAATGTATTTAACTTCGTATATTTGACTAAAAAATATTTTAACTATAAATTTAAAAATATATTATTATTCATAATCTAGGGCTTAAAAGCTTTTAAAATATAGCGATTGATGACAACAGTTTAATGTGATAAAATAAATAAAGTAAATATAAAAAAATTAAATAATGAGGAGGATTATTTATGGAAAGAGAAAATTGGACTTCTAAACTCGGATTTATACTTGCCGCTGCCGGATCTGCTATTGGCTTAGGCAATATTTGGCGTTTCCCTTATGTTACTGGTACAAATGGAGGCGCAATTTTTATTTTAATTTATCTAGCCGCTATACTATTTATAGGTTATCCAATTTTAGTTTCTGAAATGACTTTAGGAAGAAAAACAGAAAAAAATCCAATCGGAGCCTTTAAAAAAATGGCTTCTAATACTCCCTGGCCTATTGTTGGTGCCTTAGGTGTTTTATCAGGTTTTGTTATTTTAAGTTACTATTCTGTGGTTGCTGGTTGGGGGATGTCTTATATCTTTAAATCATTGAACTTTACTGCTGAAAGTAATTTTCCGCAAATTTTTTCAGCTCATATCAGTAGTTTCACTGAACCAATTATCTGGCATGGTATTTTTATGTTTTTAACAATTGCTGTTATAGGAGCTGGAGTTGTTAATGGAATTCAAAAGTTAGTTAAGATTTTAATGCCTATTTTATTTGGAATAATATTTTTACTTATCATTCGTTCTGTAACTTTAGATGGTGCTGCAGCAGGATTAAGTTTTTATTTGAAACCAGATTTTTCTGCAATTACTTTTCAGACATTTACTGATGCTATTTCTCAGGCTTTTTTCACTTTAAGTTTAGGAATGGGAGTAATGATTACTTATGGTAGTTATCTAAGTGAAAAAGAAAGTATCAACGAGAGCGCGGCCTTTGTTTTGGTTTTTGACACATTAGTAGCTTTATTAGCAGGATTTGCTATTTTCCCAGCAGTTTTTGCTTTTGGGCTTGATCCAGCTTCAGGACCAGGATTAACATTTATTACTTTACCAGCTGTTTTTACACAAATGCCGTTTGGCTCATTTTTTTCTCTAATCTTTTTCCTACTACTTACAATAGCAGCTTTAACTTCTTCAATTTCTATGCTAGAAGTTGTAGTTGCATTTTTAGTTGATGAATACAATTGGAATAGAAAAAAAGCTTCCTATCTAATGGGGTGTCTAATCTTTTTTGTTGGAATACCACCATTATTAGGATACAGCTCTTTTTCTAACTTTAACTTTTTAGGAATGGACGTACTTGATACCTATGATTGGTTTACTAACTCTATTTTCTTACCAACGGGTGGAATTTTGACATCAATTTTTGTAGGCCACATTTGGGGTAGTAAAAACTCTATCGAAGAAGCAAATAAAAACAGTAGTTTTCACATTGGTAGTATTTATTCTTTACTTTTAAAATATATAGTACCAGCAGCTGTTTTATTTATTATGCTCTTTAACATTTATCAAACAATTTCATAATTGATTTTCATAATTTATAGGAGGTTCAAATTTGCAAAAAACGAAAGATATTTGTGTTCATTATGACCGCTGTGGTGGCTGTTCTATTCAGGATATTCCTTATGAAGAACAACTAGAAAACAAAAAAAAGATGCTGCTTGATCTTTTTAAAGAAAAAGAAATTGATATTGAAAATTTCGAAAATATTTTAGCAAGCCCTGAAATATATGAATATCGAAATAATATGGAATTTAGTTTTGGAGATTTAAAAAAAGGTGGAGAACTTCAATTAGGAATGCATCCTAGGGGAAGACGATTTGATGTAATTACTGTAGACAATTGTTTGCTGGTAGACCAGGATTTCAGAGATATTTTGAGTACTATTTTAGAATACTGCCGCGAAAATAATTTCAAAAAATATCATATAAAATTAAGAGAGGGATTTTTAAGAAATTTAGTTGTTCGCAAAGGTATAAACACTGGCGAAGTTGTTGCTAATTTAATTACAACAAGTCAAGTGGATCACGATTTTAATCCTTTGGTTAAAAAATTAAATAATTTAAACCTAAACGGAGAACTGGTAGGATTTATTCAAACAATTAATGATGATTTTTCAGATCAGGTAAGCTGTGATGAAATGATAGTTTATCACGGCAGGAATTATTTTTATGATAAGCTCTTAAATAATCAATTTAAAATTGATTCTCTTTCCTTTTTTCAAACTAATACTAAAGGGGCAGAGTTATTATACTCTGAAGCTGAAAAATATATTGAGAGTGCTAATGGTAAAGTGGTATTTGACCTTTATTGTGGGGCAGGAACAATTTCTCAGAGTATTGCAGCAGATGCCGCTAAAATTTATGGAATAGAAATCGACTCTGATGCAGTTGAGCATGCAAAAGAAAATGCTAAACTAAATGGAGTTAAAAATGCTAAATTTATTGCCGGTGATGTGCTAAAAGAAATCGATAATATAGATCAAAAAGCTGATTTAATTATTATTGATCCACCCCGACCGGGTATTAATCCAAAAGCTCTTGAAAAAATAGCTGCAGCAAATTCAAAAGAAATATTATATATTTCCTGTAATCCAAAAAGTTTAGCTCGTGATTTAAAAGAACTGGAACTTCACAATTATACACTGCAAAAATTTAAAGCAATTGATATGTTTCCACATACAAAACACCTTGAAGTAATTAGCTTATTAAAAAAAGAATAATTTTCAAACAAAAGCGGTGCCTTAATCAAAATAAAAAGGCACCGCTTTTTTAAAAAAATTATTTAAATAATAATTAAAATTAAGAAACAAAAATATTTAAGCCAATAATTAGCAAGATTAATCCTCCAATATAATCAGCATATTTTTCTACTAAAGCAATATGTTTGATATAATTAACTATCATGAAAGAAAAAATTGTCATAATGGAAGCTACTAAACCTATAATTAAAGAATCCTGGAAAATTATTAAATGTTTAAGATTAAAAAGAAGAGAAAATCCAGCTCCAAGAGCATCAATACTTACACTTATTCCTAAGACTACAATTGTCCATAAATTTAGTTTTCTATATATACACTCTTCTTCATTCTTATAACCCTCTCTAATTAAAAAGATTCCGAGTATGAAAATAACTATTCCACTAAAATAATTAGATATTGTAAAGAAATATTGGTCAATATAATTACCGCTAAAACCACCAATTAATGCAAATAAAAATTGAAAAAAACCAAATGAAAAAACAACTTTTAATTTTTCTATTAAATTTGTTGGTTTGCCACAACCAATTGCCATTGTAACTCCAGCAGCATCCAAGCCTAAAGCAAAAGCTACTAATAAAATATTTATTTTAAACCCCTCCAAATTTTAATTATCTTACAAAGGTAAATTACTTAAAGGATATATGGCACTATATATTATAAAATATATTACTTAATTATGCAATTAAATAAATGCTTAAATTTCAATGATAAATTGAACTGTCATTGTATAATAAGCTTTGCAAATAAAATTTCAATTCTTCAAATACAAAATTTCACTTTAATAAAAATGTCTGCTATAATAAAATTAGAATAACACAATAGGAGGATAAATTATGGAACATAACAGTCTTGAAACTGCTAAAGCAGCTATAAAAATGTCTATTTCTACTAGAAGTGAAGAAAAAGTATTAAAAAAAGAATTTTCAGCCGATGATATAAATACTGCTGCTGTTGATTTCGGGGGCGAATTCAATAAATCAGTGCCGGAAATTATCGAAAGAGCAGTTATTGCTGCTAAAAGAGAAAATATTATTGATAATTCTCATGTTGCCCAGGGTGCAGTTGCAGGTGCAGCACATGATGCTCTAGCACAGATTATGCCCAGAACTATGGGCTTAAATGTAGGAGGGAAGATTGGTGTCGCTCGAAGTGGTGAACATATAGTTGTAGCTGTCTTTTTTGGTGTTGGCATGTTTAATTTAAATGAGGTAACCGTAGGTTTAAGCCATAGATCTTTACTGGACAAATAAAGATAATTTAAAATATTAAAGAAACTTTATTTTATTACTTTTTCATTTCTAAATAAAGTTGACAAATGTATAAGCATAATAGTATAATAAAGAAAATCAAATAACTGGTAGCACGGTAATACGGTAGGAGAAATTTGTAGGGAGCTTTAGCTTTTGTTTAAACAAGGGGTTTTTATACCTAATTTTAAACAAAATAGCAAAAAGCATTTTAACACTCCACCAGGAGTGTTTTTTTATTATCCCCACTACCAGTTAGAAAGGGGAATAAAAAAATGAAAAATAATATTTCAATTTTATTTGTTTTAACTTTGATGTTGGTCTTAATTACTACTCTTACAGTTGGTGCTCAAGAATACAGAATTGGCATTTCCCAATTTGTTGAACATCCCGCTTTAGACTCAGCAAGGGAAGGTTTTATTCAGGGCTTAGCTGAAGAAGGATTTACTGAAGATAATGTTAAGTTTATTGAGCAAAATGCACAGGCAGATTTTGCAACAGCTCAGTCTATTGCACAGCAGTTTAAAAGTAATAATCTTGATTTAATACTGGCAATTGCAACACCTAATGCTCAGGCTGCTGCAAATGTAATTAAAAATACTCCGGTCTTATTTACAGCCGTTACTGATCCTGTAGAAGCTGGTATTGTTAACAGTATGGAAAGTCCAGGAGGAAATTTAACAGGGACTACAGATATGAATCCTGTTGCTCAGCAAATTGAATTAATTAAAGAATTTATTCCTGGAATAACTGATTTAGGTGTTCTTTATAATCCAGGTGAAGTTAATTCCGTTGTTCAGGTAGACATTGTAAAAGAAACTACAGAAGCTATGGGTATAAAATTACATGAAGCTACAGTCAGCAATAGTAGTGAAGTAAGTCTTGCAGCTTCTGCTTTAATTGGAGATGTAGATGCAATTTATGTACCAACAGATAATATAATAGTCTCTGCTTTACCATCTGTCTTAAATATTACTAATGAAAATAATATACCTGTATTCGCTTCAGAAAATGGTCAGGTAAGACAGGGCGCAATCGCTACCCTAGGAATTGATTATAAACTGCTGGGTATTCAAACAGGTAAAATGGCAGCAAAAATTTTAAATGGTGCTGCTACAGCAGAAATGCCAGTTGAATCTTCAGATGAATTAAAACTATATCTTAATACAAAAGCGGCTGAAACCTTAGGACTAGAAATACCAGCAGCTGTTTCAGAGAGAGCCAATGTTATTTATGACCAAATAACTCAAGAGTAGAATTTTTTAAACTCTTAACAATTCAATAAAATATTTAGTTTAGAAATGGTGTGAGGTGTGTTATGAATCTAAGTTTTGCAATTACGTCATTAGAACAAGGCCTTGCCTTTGGTATTATGGCACTAGGTGTATTTATATCTTTTAGAATTCTTGATTTTGCCGATTTGACAGTAGATGGCAGTTTGCCTTTAGGTGCTGCGGTTTCAGCAAGATTATTAGTTGCTGGAGTAAACCCTTTTGTAACATTAGCTGCAGCAATAGCTGCAGGTGGAATGGCAGGAGCAATTACAGGTTTTTTAAATACTAAATTAAAAATTGCTCCACTTTTATCAGGAATTTTAACAATGACTTCCCTTTATTCTATTAATTTAAGAGTTATGGGAAGACCAAATATTCCTTTAATTGGTAAAGGGACTATTTTTTCTTTTATTAGAGATCTTGGAGTTCCTTATCCTTGGAATAATTTGTTATTATTAATCTTAGTTATTATTGCTGTTAAATTAGTGCTTGATGCTTTTTTGAATACTCAAATCGGATTTGCTCTCAGAGCCACTGGCGATAATCCTCAAATGATAAGAAGTATGGGAATCAGTACTAATTCAATGAAAATGTTGGGTTTAATTATCTCTAATGCACTTGTAGCCTTATCAGGAGCACTTGTAGGACAATATCAGGGATTTGCAGATGTTAACATGGGAGTTGGTACTATTGTAGCAGGTTTGGCTTCAGTAATAATTGGAGAAGTTGTAATAGGAGAAAGATCAATAATGATTGCAACTATTGGTGTTATTGTTGGTTCAATTCTTTATCGTTTTAGTATTTCTATTGCACTTAATTTAGGTCTTGCAGCTTCTGACTTGAAATTACTAACCGCTATCCTAGTTATAATTTTCTTATCCACTCCAAGAATAAAAAAAGCATTGAGGTGATAAACAAATGCTGAAAGTCAAAAATTTAGAAAAAATTTTTTACAAGGGTACTCCTAACGAGAATGTAGCAATTGACAAAATTGATTTAACTGTTAATGAGGGAGATTTTATTACAATAGTAGGTAGTAATGGCGCAGGTAAATCTACTCTTTTAAATTCCATAGCTGGAGTTTTTCCAGTTGAAAATGGAAGTATAATTTTAGATAATGAAAATATAACAAAAAAATCCGAGTATAAATGTGCTCAAAAAATTGGTAGAGTATTTCAAAATCCGTTAGCTGGGACTTCTCCAGAAATGACAATAGAAGAAAACCTGTCATTAGCAATTTCTAAATCTAATAATCTTTCTCTTAAATGGGGCTTAAGCAAACACAAAAGAGAAATTATGCGAAAACATTTAGAAAAAATTGATTTAGGTTTAGAAAAACGTTTGACCACTAAGGTTAAACTTTTATCTGGTGGACAGAGACAGGCTCTAACTCTCTTAATGGCTACAGTAGCTAATCCTCGTCTATTACTTTTAGATGAACACACCGCTGCTTTAGATCCTGCTACAGCCATTAAAATTAAGAATTTAACTGCCGAATTAGTTAATGAAAATAATATAACCACTTTAATGATTACACATAATATGGAAGATGCAATTAAAATGGGTAATCGCTTAATTATGATGGATGGTGGTAACATTATTTATGATATCAAAGCAGAAGAAAAGAAAGAACTTACTATAGAAAAACTTCTTAAAATGTTCGAAATTAAGCATGGTGGTAAATTCAATAATGATCGGATGTTACTATCAGTTTAATATAGTAATGAGATATTAAAGGCTCCCTGTTTAAAAGGGAGCCTTTTTAATGCTTAAAACTTTATTAAAAATAATGAATGATAAAACCATTAATTATTTACAATTCTATCTTAATTTCTTCAGCAGCATCTACAGTATATTCTTTTTCGAAAATACTAAATTCCAGTGCTTCATCATTTCCAGCTGCTGCTTTTAATTTAAACATATTTTGATCTAATGTCACATTAAATTTTTTAGCCTGATAATTAAGCTTAAATTCAATTTCTTCCCATTCCTGGCAGAGGACCGGTTTAAAGGAAAGACCTTTTCTATCGATTTTCATTCCGGCAAAACCATTAATTATTAACTGCCAGATTCCCCCAGCTGCTGCAGTATGAACTCCACCAATAAATGTGCCACCACTGACCGCTTTATTTGTACTCATCAAATCAATAAAAGCTGACTTTTTAAAATAATCATAAGCTTCTTCGGCTCTTCCTAATCTAGCAGCAATAACTGCATACTGAGATGGACTCAAAGAAGAACCATGTTGAGTTCTCGGTTCATAATAATCATAGTTTGCTGCTAATACATCTTCAGAAAAAATGTCATGTAAGGTAAATAACTGGATTACATCAGCCTGTTTAATTACTTGAGTAAAAACAGCTACTCCATTTGGCCAACCCCAATATTCTTCTTTATCAATTAGCCTCTCCTTTAATACTTCAGCATTAGTATCTTCTAGATCAAAATATCCATCAAACTGTTCGATTAACCTGTTCTCATCTGGCTGGGGTAAATATATTTTTTCAGAAATTTGCTGCCAGGCTGTAACTTCGGATTCAGTAAGATCAATTTTATTTTTTAAATCAAGCAACTTTTCAGGATATTCATTTTCCATTTTATAATAAAAATACAGGGCTTTTTTTAATGCAAATTGTGTTTGATAATTAGTAAATGCATTATTATCTACATTTTCATGATACTCATCTGGACCTAAAAGCCTAATGATTTCATATTTGTCTTTATATTGATTATAGTGAACTCGAGAATGTAAAAATCTAGCTACTTCAAACAATATCTCACTACCATAATCAACAACAAAATCAATATCTTTAGTTGCCAGATAATACTTCCAGATTGTATAACTAATATCAGGAGAAACATGTATCTGCCAGTCATTAAAGTGGTTTCTAATTTTACGACCGCTGATTACATCTTTAAAGAAAAATGATGGGCATAATTCTTTGCCACTTTTACCAGATATCCAGGCATAAAATGCGCCATCGTAGCCTAAGTCTTTAGCCTTTTTGCGGGCACCATTTAAAGTGTGATAGCGGTATTTTAAAATATTTTTTGCAGTTTCAGTTTCAGTATATAAAAACATAGGTAAGTTAAATATTTCCTGATCCCAAAAAGCTGACCCTTGATATGCCTGGCAGGATAACCCCCGAGCACCAATTGGTAAACGATCACTATGAGCAGGTGCAGCAATAATATTATGATACAGATTAAATCTTACTGCCAGCTGATCTAAAATATTACCTTTAATTTTAATATCCATAAGTTCCCATTTTTTATCCCAAATTGTCTGATTTTTTTCTTTTAATTTTTGATAACCTAATTCCAAGGCTTCATCAGCATCAATTAAGGCAGCTTTTAATGGCGCATCTACATCGTTGCTGGAATAAACAATCATATTTCTATCTAAATCTATCTTATCAGATTCAGCTTCAACATTAATCAATAAATAAATAGACTTTTTCTCATTTTCTACCTTAACGTTTTTAATTTTCCCTTTTTTGAATCTAAATGATAAAGCAGTTACTAGAGTTATCTTGCTTTCTCCAGTCTCAGCTTTTAAATATAGAATATTTTTATTAGAATTATATTCTCCTCTAAAGTTTTCAAGATGAGTACCATTTAAATCCCAGATGTCACCATTAATTCCAAGCTTCAATTCTACCTCATCATTTTCAATATTTTTTAGCTGATAATTATTTGCGATCAAATGCAAATTATCATAAGAAGCAAATCTTTCTGAGAATATTTCAATATTATTATTTTTTGATTCTGATATTCTCTTAAAAACACCATATTTATAATTAAAATCTAATTCAGTAGTCATTTTGTTCTGTCCTGGAAAATCTCCAATATTTTCTCCAGCAACCATTACTTCTGTAGTCAAAGCGTTAGGAGAATTAGAAAGCTCTCTCCATTTTCCATCTGCCATATCATAGGTGTCTGTTATTACACAGGCCTGATATTGTTCTTTTCCCCATTCTTCTAGAGTTCCTCTGTAGCCTAAATAACCATTACCACACAATAAGTTGCTGCCATAATGAACTAGCTGTTCTTCATCTAAACTTTCAATTTGAAGATTCCAATCATCTTTTATTTTAAAAAAATCCTCATGATTCAATTTTATGCCTCCTCTTATAATATACTTAATGATATTGTGAAATATCATTATTTAAATAAATTTAAAAAATGTTATTTAAATAGACAAAGAAATTAGGCCATCAAAAAATAATATCTTATAATCTGATGGCCTGATTTTATCTAATTTCTAATCAGTTTAATATTCAATTTAGATCAAACTAAGACTAATATCTATCTCTTCTTAGTTTATTGTATTTAGCCTTTTACTGCTCCAGCTGTTAAGCCAGCTACAATTCTTCTTTGGAAAATTAATACTAAAACTACAATTGGAACTGTAACCATAACTGCTGCTGCCATAATTTCTCCAAATGGTTCCTGCCGGGCAAATTCTCCCGAGAAAAATTGAATAGCTACCGGTACAGTTCTTGCACTTGGATCAATAGATGTAAATGTTAAGGCAAAGAGATACTCATTCCAGGCCTGAATAAATGACAATAAACCTGTTGTAACCAAAGCAGGTGCAGTAAGCGGCAGCAAGATCATATGGAAAGTCTGAAAAGGTGTTGCACCATCCACCTGTGCTGACTGCATAATTTCATCAGGTAAGTCTCTAAAGAAAGAAGTCAAAACCCAGGTTGTAAATGGTAGAGTAAATAATAGATATGTAAATATCATACTTACTCTAGCACTTAAATTTAAAGCATTTATTACTGCATATAGCCCTGATAATACTGTAACCTGAGGAAACATAGTCATTGCTAAAATTGTATAAAGCGCTGGTGCTTTACCTTTGAATCTTAACTTACCTAAGGCAAAAGCTGCAAATGATCCCGTTAAAAGAGCTAAGATAGTAGTTGAAGTTGCTACTATTGTACTGTTAATTAGACCTCTAACAAAACCTCCATTAGAAAATATAGCTCTATAGTTTCTAGTAAAAAAGGATATCTCACCAGTATCTGGGTCTCTAGGAATCAAGGTTGCTGGAGTCATACTTAACTGGGCCTCTGATTTTAGAGATGAGGATATAGCCCAGTAAAATGGAAATAATAAATAAACAATAATTACTGCCAGCACAAGATAGAATAAGACTTTTTTAAGTGTTTTTTTCTGATCTCTTGTCATTCTGTATCAACTCCTAAGGATTTCATATAAAGAATAGCAAAACCAAAGATAATGATAAAGATTATAACTCCAATTGCTGATGCCATTCCCATTTGTCTGGCTGAAATCAATTGAAAGTAATTAAAACTTGCCATTGAATATCTTTTCTGTGACAGCATTACCTGAAACACATCAAAAACTCTCAAAGCATCTAAGGTTCTAAAAATTAAAGCTACCGCTAGTGATGGTTTCAATAATGGTAAGGTAATATTAAAAAACTGTCTAAATTTACTAGCCCCATCCATTTCTGCTGCTTCATATAATTCATTTGGAATCAGCTGTAAACCAGCAAGAATTAATAAAGCCATAAAAGGAGTAGTTTTCCATACATCAACTGCTATAATTGCTGGAAGCTGTAAAGCATTATTACTTAAAAAGGAATAACTACCGTCAATCAAACCAAATCTATCACCTAACATATTAAATAAACCTGCCCTTGTTGGTTCAAACATCCATTCCCACATTCTTGCAGAAACAACTGTAATTACAGCCCAAGGAACCAACATTACTGCCCTCATAGCTCCTCTACCTTTAAATTCACTATTAACTACCAAGGCAACTATTAAGCCAAGCAATGTCTCAAAAAACACTGAAAATAGTGTGAAAATTAAAGTATTCCAGACAGATCTAATAAAATCTGGAGTTCGAGCACCAACCACATACTTATTTCCAAAAACACTAAACTCAAATGATGGTCGATATAAATAAGGATCTCTTGGTAAAACTCTTATTGGTCTTTGAAATAATTTTTCTCCACTTTCATCGTCAACTGCTTGTTCACCTGTTCCTTCATCAATTATAGGTTCTAATTCTTTAACAGTAACTGATAGCAATGCTTTATAATTATCTAAACCAACAAAACTAGTTTCTTTAGTTGAAGCAAATTCTTTATCAGTAAAACTTGTATAAAAAACCTGCCCCAGAGGATATAAAGCAATTATAATTAAAATTAAAAATGCTGGTATTAACAATTTAAGCGCTAATTTTTGTTCTTCTTTTGCCAGATTTGATGAATTGCTATTTGCCATTAAGTCCCCCCCTTTTTTATAAAATCTGGAGAGGTTAAAACCTCTCCAGATTATTAACAATTTTAAATAATTTTACTTATGGTTGAACTGGCTCACCAGTTTCAAATCCTGTAGTATCTTCTAAATCTAATTCTAAATACTCAATAGCTGTTTGAGCATCACTTTCACCAGTTAATACTGAATGTACAGCCTGGAAGAATAATTCTGATACCTGATTATACTGTGGAGCAGTTGCAGTAGAAGGACGAGCAACAGCATTTGTAAACACATCGTAAAGACTACCAAAGAAAGGAACTGCTTCTAGTACGTCTTCATCTTCATACAATGATTTAATTGTAGGATTGAAAGAACCTTCTACAGCACGCATCTTCTGAACTTCTTCTCCAGCTAAGAACATAGCTAATTTAGCTGCTTCTTCAGGGTGATTACTGTACTTACTTACTCCTAAGTTCCAGCCTCCTAATGTTGCTGCTGATTTGCCGCTATCTCCAGCAGGTAAAGGTGACACACCAAAGTTACCAGCAGTCGGCTTACCTTCTTGATTTCCTAAAGCATAAGCATAAGGCCAATTACGCATAAATAATGCATTACCAGCTTCCCACATTGAACGAGCATCTTCTTCGCCCATACCTGTTACACCAGTTGGAGAAATAGTTCCTACCCAACCAGCTGCTTGATTAATAATCTCAATTGCTTTATCATTATTAATTGTTATTTTCTGATCAGGACTTACTATCTGTCCACCGCCATTAGAATATGTCCATTCTAGAGCGTCACAAGTTAAACCTTCATAAGCGTCTCCCTGCCATACATAACCATAAAAATCTTCATTACCTGCAGCTCTTTCTTCTTCCATAATATATTGAGCAGTTTCTTCTAATTCATCCCAGGTTTCTGGAACTTCTCGGTCATATTTTTCTAAAAGATCTGTTCTATAATATAAAAGACCTGCATCTGTAAACCAAGGCATCGCTACTAAACGACCATCAGTTGTTGTGTTATTATCAATAATTGCCTGGAAATGCTTATCAACAACTTCTTCTGCACCATAATCATAAAAATCAACAAAGTGTTCTGCTAAATCACCAGGCCAGATTACATCAATTTGATATACATCTACTTCAGGACTTTCAGCTTCTAAAAACTGTAAGTATAAACCTAATCTGTCATTAGCTAAGTCAGGAGTTTCTAAAACTTCAACTGTTACATTAGGATTTCTTTCCATATACATTTCTGCAGCTTTAATAGTCAGTTCTTTCTCCTGCCCAACTGCACCACCAGCAACAGTTAAAGAAATTTCTTCTCCATGACTATCAGCAAAAGCAATACCACTAAATGCAATAACAAAAACTAAAGCTAAAACTAAAAATAAATTTTTTCTCATTAATAATTCTCCTCCTCTAAATTTGTCAATTAAATTAAAATAAATGTGTTAAGAATATATCTTAACTACCCCCTATTTTTTGTTATCACCTCCTGCTTAGTAGTCAGTTCATTTAATTTATTTGTGCTTTCTCTAACCACAAGTTTATGTGGAATAAAAACTTTATTGTCTTCAATTTTTCCTTCATTTATAATTTGGTTTAGCATCTCTATACTTTTTAAACCTAGATGATATCCAGATTGTTTGATAGTTGTTAAAGCGGGATCGGTATAATTACCTAAATCAATACCATCAAAACCAACGACAGAAATATCCTCTGGCACTTTAATTCCTTGTTCTTTTAAAAATCTTATGGTTCCCACTGCCATTTCATCATTAAAAGCAAAAATTGCTGTTACATCCGGAAATTTATTAATAATTTTTTTTGCTGCTGAATAACCACTTTCAAAAGTGAAATCTCCTTCAATAAACCTCTTAGAATCATATTCTATATCACTTAATCTTAAAGCAAGCTTAACTCCTCTTAATCTTTCTTGACTGGCAAGCATATCGAGATCAGGCCCTTTAATAAAAGCCATATTTTTATGCCCAGACTGACATAAAAATTCTACCATGTCATATGCTGCAGCAACATTATCTACTGTAACACAGCTGATTTCTGGATCACTTATATAACCTGAAGCAAAAACAACTGGAATGTTATAATTTTTAACTATTGAAAGTAAATCATTATAATAATTAGTAGTAATTAAAATAATACCATCAATTTTTTTCTGTTTCATAATATTTAAATAATTTTGTTCTTTTTCAAACTCACCATCAGAATCACCATAAATCAGAGCAAAACCACGCTCTCTAGCCTCTGCTTCAATTCCTTTAAGCAGGTTGGCTAAAAAAGGTCTTTCCATACCAGCCCCAATAACCCCAATTAAATTACTGGTATTTGTTCTCAATATTCGAGCAGAATCATTAATCTGATAATCCAACTTTTCCACAGCCTTTTCAACTTTTCTAGCTGTTTCTTCTCTAACTAGTGAACTATCATTTAAAACGCGTGAGACTGTGCTTAATGAAACTCCTGCTAATTTTGCTACATCTTTCATAGTTACATCCATAATTTTCTCTCCTAAATTTTATGAAATCCATTTCACTATTTAATATATTCAACAGCAAATAAATAACTCCTGCAAAAAAATCAAATTTTTTTGATAATTTATCATTTTTAGGTAATTATAAGCCTTTTTATTATAAATATATTTATTTTAAAGAAAAATATGTAATAAAATAAGATAAATTCTTTAAATTTTAAATTTTGTTATTTTTCTGTTAATTTAAGTTATGAAAAAACCTTGAAACAATGAAATGGTTTTCAAGGTTTGATTGAATTTTTATTAATATATTTATTTAAAATATAATAATTCAAAATTATTGCGAGTATATATATTTTCAAAAATATCTTGATTTAACAATTGATTAGTAATTAAATAGTTGTCTTGACTCTGCAATATAAAAATAAAAGGATTATCATTTAGCAAAATTTCTTCAATTATCTCATAAGCTTTATCTTGTTTATTTTCATTTTTTGTTAGTTTGATATAATCAATTAAATTATCTAGTCTTCTATTTTCATAATTAAAATAATTATTTTCAGACTCAGAATAAAAGTTGTCAGTAATAAAATTAAATTTATTGTTATAATTATATGTCATTATAAAAAGTTGCCCGTTTAAATCATCTTTTAAAATATTTAAATATTTAGTCCAATTATACTCATTTATATCCAAGTCAATATAATTAGATTTTAATTCTTTTTTTATTAATTGGCTAATTTTATTATTTAATTTAGAATTATTAATAGCAATTTCCAGTAAATATTTTTTATTAATATTTAATTCTTGTTTTGATAACTGCTGGTTTTGATAATTTATTTTGTTTAATATTTTAAGATCATTGCTTCCGTTTTTTAAATAACTAAAATTATTTAAATTTAAGTTTTGAATAAACTCATTTTTATTTAAAATAGACTTAATTTTTTCATTTCTCTCTTTAAAATTTGGATTAAGGTCAAAATTATTTTTATAATTAAAAGCAGCAAAATAAATATTATTATCTACAATTTTTTTAAAACTATAATTATTTTTTATGTTTTTTTGATGTTGATAATCAGTAAATTGATCTTCTTCAAGTTGATATAAATCAAAATCTTGATAATTACTATTTAAATCATTTGATTCATTAAAATAAAAATCAATTTTTTTTAAATATGGTAATTTTTCTTTTTGATAATTATTTTTCCAGTAATTTTTATTTTCAGTTAAAACAATTTTATTATTTAAAAATTCTTTTAATTTAAATGCACCAGTTCCTACAGGTGCTAAAGCAAAGTTTTGATCTGTATTCAAAACTGCTTGTTTTGGTATTACTACTGCTGCTTCCTTAACTAAATTATAAATAAAGGGAGCATATGGCTTTTTTAATTCTATTTCTAATTGATAATCATCAATTACTCTAATGCCAGTTATTTCTTTTTCCTTTTGCTGACGATAATCATCATATCCAAGTACTTTATTAAAAATCTCTGCATTTGGTGATTTATTTTCCGGATTAGCTAAATATTCAAAAGACCATTTCCAATCCTCAGCAGTAACTTTTCTCTGCTCTAATGGTATCTCTTTTCCATCCCTTTTATATGGATGAAAATATACATCTTTTTTTAAAATAAAGCTAAAAACAGTCGAATTTTCATTAATTTCCCATGATTTACTTAAATTATTAACTATTTCTCCTTTATTATTTAAAACTAATAATTTGTCAAAAATTTGGCTATTAATTATTTTTTCGGTCTGGTTAAATGAATAAATTGGATTTAAATTTAAAGGTCTTTTATTTATTTTAACTTTTAAATCACCACCATAATTTTCAGCATTTACAGTATATACCCCAGTTATTATAATTAATAAAACTAAAATAATTATTTTTATTTTTTTCATTTTTTTCCTCCAAATTGAATAACTTATTTAAAAAATAGCTGCTTAATAATATTATTCGTTAAAAATAAGAAAATCCCTGTCTGGATTTTAAAAACCAGTACAGGGATATAATGAAATATCACTATTTGTTTATAAATCTAACAAGTGACAGGCAGCAAAATGTCCATCACCATATTCTTTAAACTCTGGTTCTTTAACAGAACAGGGTTCAAAGGCTTTTGGACAACGGGGATGGAATCTACAGCCAGAAGGTGGATCTACCGGTGAAGGAACATCTCCTTCTAAAATAATCCTGTCTTTTTTCTTCTTTGGATCTGCTTCTGGAATTGCAGATAATAATGATTGAGTGTAAGGATGCATAGGATTCTTAAACAATTCCTTTTTATCTGTCAATTCAACTATTTTACCCAAATACATAACTGCAACTCGATCACTTATATGCTTAACTACACTTAAATCATGTGCAATAAATAAATAGGTTAAACCAAATTCCTTCTGTAAATCCTGAAGTAAGTTTACAACCTGAGCCTGAACTGAAACATCAAGAGCAGAAACTGGCTCATCTGCAATAATCAACTTAGGATCTACTGCTAAAGCCCTAGCTACACCTATACGCTGACGCTGTCCACCACTAAATTCATGCGGGTAACGATGCATATATTCAGCACCAAGTCCAACATTTTCGAGTATTTCTCTTACTTTTTCATTGCGCTCTTTTTTGTTTTTAGCTAACTTATGAATATCAAGTGGTTCACCAACAATATCAGCTACTGTCATTCGTGGATTAAGTGATGCGTATGGGTCCTGAAAAATAATCTGCATATCACGTCTTATTGCACGCATTTGTTTTTTATCAAGATCCATTACACTTTTTCCTTCAAATATAACTTCTCCAGCAGTTGCTTCTAAAAGTCGTAGAATGGTTCTACCTGTTGTTGATTTACCACAACCTGATTCTCCTACTAGACCGAGTGTTTCTCCTTCTTTTACTGCAAAAGAAATATCATCAACAGCTTTTACATGTGCAACAGTCTTTTTAAATATTCCAGCTTTAACTGGGAAATATTTTTTTAGATTTTTAACTTCTAGTAAATTTTCAGCCATTATTTTTGAACACCTCGATCCTCATAAATTCTTTCTCCACGCTTTTTAATCTCTTCTAAATCTTCATATCTCCAGCAGCGAACCATATGACCATCTGCTGCATCCTCTAAAGGAGGTTCTTCATCATAACATTTCCCTTCTGCTAAAGGACAACGAGTGTTGAATTTACATCCTTCAGGAAAGTTTAGTGGAGAAGGTACACTACCCGGAATAGCTTCCAATCGATCTACATCCTTATCTAATTTAGGAATTGAATTCATTAATCCCCAGGTATATGGATGTTTAGGATCATCAAATAATGTATTAACATCAGTATATTCTACTACCTTACCTGCATACATTACGGCTACTCTATCAGACACCTCTGCAATTACTCCTAAATCGTGAGTAATCATCATAATTGACATTCCATAACTTTCTTTTAATGAATTCATTAATTCTAAAATCTGAGCCTGGATTGTCACATCAAGAGCTGTTGTTGGCTCATCTGCAATTAATAATTTTGGATCACAACTTAAAGCCATCGCTATCATAACACGCTGTCTCATACCACCAGATAATTGATGGGGATATTCGTCCACTCTCTGTTCTGGAAGAGGAATACCTACTTTCGTCAGCATATCAATAGCTTGTTTTCTGGCTTCTTTTCTATCTACACCTTTATGCAGCATAATTGCTTCAATGATTTGATCTCCAACAGTATAAACTGGATTTAAAGATGTCATTGGCTCCTGAAATATCATGGAAATATCATTACCACGGATTTTGCGCATTTCTTTTTCAGGAATTTTAATTAAATCTTCACCTTGGAAATTAATTTCTCCAGCTACAATTTTTCCAGGAGGAGACTCAATTAACCTCATGATAGAAAGTGAAGTAACACTTTTACCACAACCAGATTCCCCAACAATACCTAAAGTTTCACCAGGATAAATTTCGTAATCTACTCCATCTACCGCTTTAACTACGCCTTCTTCAGTATAAAAATATGTTTTTAAGTTTTTAACTTCTACTAAAGCTTCTTTACTCAAGAAATTCACCTACCTTTTTAACGTCTAGAAAATTAACATTAACTAATTAAGTTTTGGATCTAATATATCACGGAAAGCATCACCAATTAAATTCCAGGATAAACAAAATAATGTAATTGCAATACCAGGAATTATAAGTGTATACCAGTAATTTAAAGGATTACCCTCAACACCTAAAATCCAATTACGAGCAAAGGAAATCATCTGCCCCCAATCAGCATAACCTTCAGGTGTACCTACCCCAAGAAAACTAAGAGTAGAAGCGGTTATAACCATTGAACCCATTCTCATAGAAGCCTGAATTACAACCGGGAAAATAGTATTCAAAATTATATGTCTGAAAATAATTCTAAAATCATTTGCACCTAAAGCCAGTGCAGCTTGTACAAATTCATCTTCTTTAACCGATAAAACCTGGGATCTCATTAATCTAGCTGTACTCATCCAACTAAAAGTAATTAATGCTATCATAACATTAGTAAGTCCCTGACCTAAAATTGTCACTAAAACGATAGTTGCTATTATGAAAGGGATTGACATAAAAACATCTGTAATTCTCATTAATATTTCATCAATCCAACCACCATAATAAGCGGCTAGCGTTCCTAAAATTATACCAATCGATGTACTAATTCCTACAACTACCAAACCAATTGTAAAAGCAGTTCTTGTTCCCCAAACAATACCATAAAAAATATCATATTGCCCCTCAGTAGTCCCAAATATATATTCTTCACTTGGTGGCTGAGGTTCAATTGACCAACCAGCTCTTGGAATCAAATAAGGATCATCTGGATCTGTAGGTGGTGCAATCCAGGGTGCAAAAACTGCAACTATAATAAAAAATGCAATTATTAAAATACCAAGTAATGATATTTTATTCTGTAACAAACGTTTAACAACTTCTTGCCATTCCACTAAACCATCACTCCAATCTAATTCTTGGGTCAATTACAGCATATGATACATCCACAAATAAATTAATTAAAATTAAAAGAAATCCAAAGTATAAAGCTCCTCCTAATACACCTGGATAATCAAGCTGCTGTGCTGCATTTGCCATAAATTGTCCTAATCCTCTTATATTAAAAATACTTTCGACTATAACCAGTCCACCTGCTAATCCAAGCACCATTTGACCTGCAACTGTAACTACAGGAATTAAAGCATTACGAACAGCATGCTTATAAACTACAATGTTATCTGCAAGTCCTTTAGCTCTAGCAGTACGAATATAATCTTTTCTTAATGTTTCTAACATATTAGAACGTGTTATTCTTAATATAAAAGCCCACCATAGAATTGAAATAGTAATTACAGGAGCTATTAAATGTCTAATAGCATCTAACACAATAGAAAAATTTAAATTTAAAATTCCATCAAGAATATGCATACCAGTATAACTAATAAAATCTGCAGATCTAACTATTTCTGTTGCCCAGTTTGATAATCTTCCTGGTGGCAGCCAACCTAAAACCCCATAGAAAATCATTAATACCACTAAACCGAAAACAAAAGATGGAAATGACCATCCGATAACTGCAAAAATTCTTATTGTATGATCTAATATTTTATTATGATGAACTGCCGAAAGCACCCCGAGAATTATACCACCAAATATAACTGGAAATAAAGATAATAATGCCAGTTCTAAAGTAGCAGGAAATCTATCAGCTATTGCTTTTGTCACAGGTGCACCTGCCGATTCTGACCAACCAAAATCACCCTTTAAAACTCCCCCAATCCAGCGGCCATATTGTTCATACCAGGGGTCATCTAGTCCATATTTAGCTACCAGTTGATCAATATCTTCAGCCCCCTTTAATTGGGCTGGATCATTAATATAGGTACTTAGTCTTTGATAAGGTCCTAACATCATAATCATAGAAAAAATTAACATACTTACTCCAAAGAGGATTATAGGTAAAATAAGTAAGCGTCTTGTAATGTAAGATATCATCCTCTATATTCATCCTTTCCAACTTTTAATTATCTAAACAATAATATATCTGGGGGCAAATATCCCCCCAGATATTTAATGAAAATATTTTTACTAAATGTATTCTACTTATCTAATGAATAGAAATATTGACCTGGATCTCTAATTGGATCATAATACCAACCTTCTACCCAATCTCTCATAACTACCTGAGCTGTTGGCTGATAAAGATAGAAATCAGTTCCATTTTCATAAGATATTCTCTGAATTTCACGATAGATTTCTGCACGTGCTTCTGGATCTGTTAAGGAAATTGCTTCTTCAATTAAAGGATCGATATTTTCTTTTGCAAATTCTGCATAATCCTCTCCTTTAAATCCACCATAAGTTCCTGTGCTGCTCACAAATGGAACTGCAAAGTTATGTGGATCTGCATAATCAGCACCCCAAGCAATGAAACCTAAAGTAAACTTTTCGGCAATTAGTTTATCCAGATATGATGCCCACTGAATTCCACGTACATTAATTTTAAATTTAGGATTGATTCTTTCTACATAATATTTAAGCATATCAGTAGCACTCTTACGAACATCGTTACCAGAATTATAAAGAATTGTTATCTCAAAACCTTTTTCCCATAATTCTCCGTCAAATGCCTTTTTGAAATGCTCTTCTGCTTTATCTAAGTTCAATTCATAAGTAGTAGAATCTTCATCATAACCTAAAAGTGGTTCTGGAATTGGGCCTCTACCCTGCTGTCCATCACCATCTAATACATCATTAATAAATGCTTCATAATTCATAGAGTAAAGAAATCCTTTTCTAACATCAATATCACTAAAGAAGTTAGAAGGAACACCATTACCATCAAGTTTACCACTGTGAACATCAGGGTTACCTTCAGTTACAATATTATAATTCATTAAACCAGCACCCATATAGATGTTTGGCAAACCTGTAATTACTTCAACACCATCCATATTCTCTACCTGACTCATATACTGCTTATCTACATAGACAATATCAGCATCTCCACGCTGAAGCATTAATTTACGAGTTGACCACTCATCAATCATCTTAATAATTACTTTTTTAACAGCTGCAGGTTCACGCCAGTAATCATCATTTCTATTCAATACTACTTCTTCTCCATTAACCCATTCTACAAATTCATAAGGGCCAGTTCCGTTCATTTTCTCAAATAAAGGATCTTCTTCTTTAGTTGGGTTAGTATATTCAGCAATTGTTTCTGGTTGACCATCCCAGTCTCCCTGCTCAATTGTCCATTCTTTATCAACAATTGCACCAAGACCATTACCCTGAGTAATAATACTTAAAAATGGTGGGAAAGGTTTTGGAAGGTGGAAAATAACACTGTTTCCATCAACTTCAATAGCTTTTTCCAGATATGCATAAACTTCAGCTGATTCTTCTGCAGTTAAATCCTTAGCAGCTTTTTCTTCCCCTAAAACCTCAGTAATAACATCAGATAAAGAACCCATTTGGAAAAGTGGTTCATAAATCATCCAAACTGGTCCACCATCTCGATCTTGAATTAATGCTCTTAAGAAACTATATTTAACATCTTCTGGAGTTAATTTATTACCGTTATGAAATACTACATCATCTCTAAGTGGAAATTCATAAGTAGTATTATCATCTCTAATTAAACCATTTTCCACAGTTGGTACTTCAGTTGCCAAATGTGGCATGAATTTTGTAATATCACCCTCATCAAATTTAATTAAATTTTCATATACATTATTTACAATCTCTGCACTTGCTGTATCATACTGAAAATGAGGATCAAGACTATCTATTGTCCCCATATTAACTTCTACAAAAGTATCAGGGTTTTTTACTTCCTGAGCTCCTATTATAGAGGACATTGTTATCAATAAAAATAAAGTTAAGGTAATTATTAATGTTTTTTTCATACTCGAAATTCCCTCCTAATAATTGTTTAAATAAAAAAATTACTCCCTAATCTCTAATCAACTTGTATTTTATCCCTCCTCCTTTAAAATATGAATTTAGATTAAGAATCCAAATTTATTGATAAGATTCTTTAAAAATTAAATTTTCACTAACTTAAATTATATAATTATTCAATAGAAAAATCAAGTTTAGCCTGAGATATATACTATGATTTAAGATAAATAAAACCATTATAAATCATTATTTTATTATGATAAGTTAAATAATACCAAGTTTAAATTTGATAAACCGTAAATTTCAAGGTTATTCTCTTTATAAAAATTCTTAGTTGAGATTACTCTTCTAACAAAGTTATCAGTCTCTTTAAATGGTAACTCTTTATTGATATTTCCTTCCCAACCCTCATTAATCCAAACTCTTACATTTCTTTCTCCAGCATTATAGGCTGCAATAGTTTGAATTAAATTTTTATCAAATTTTTGATATAAATAAGCAAAATACCAACTTCCAAACTTAATGTTCACTTCTGGATTATTTAAATCTTCTAATTTAAAATTATTATAACCCAGTTCTTCTGCTATCCAAATTGCTGTAGAGGGCATTAATTGCATTAAACCAACTGCGCCCTTCGAAGATTTTGAATGATTATTAAATCTACTTTCTACATAAATTAAGGCTGCCAATAATTCTTTTTCAATAGCAAATTCTTTAGCATACTTCTCAATTTCAGTTTGGTATTTTATTTGTTCAAAATTCCTTCTGATTGTCCATAAATCAAAGTCGTTATTTATAAAAACAAAGAGCAAAATCGATAAAATAATGAAGATAACAATTTTAGTTAGATATTCTTTAGCCAAATTTATTTATCCTCCTCAATCAAGCTCTATTTTTTGCTGCTAAGGAGTGGATAATCATTTCGGCAGTTGCCAAATTTGTTGCTAGAGGAATCTCATGCACATCACATAATCTTAGTAGAGCACTTACATCTGGTTCGTGTGGTTGAGCAGTTAAAGGATCTCTTAAAAAAATGACTCCGTCTAAGCGATTTTTAGCAATTTCAGCTCCAATCATTTGATCCCCACCAATTGGTCCAGAGGCCATTCTTTCAACATCAAGACCGGTTTCATCAATTAATCTTTGCCCTGTTGTACCAGTTGCTATCAACCGCATATTTGCAAGTGCTTCCCGATGCTTTTTTGCAAAGTTTATCATATCTTCTTTTTTTTCATCATGAGCTATTAAAGCAATTCTAATCAATGTATCATCTTCTCCTTTCAACACTTTATTCCATTTTATCTCTAACTTCTCTTTTAATTCCTCTATTGTGGAATTGTTTTCTATTACTACATCTGCTTTCTTTTTTTTCTCTTCAATTGATAATTGAGAATTAATTCTTTTTAATGCAGCTTCTTGGTCAAGATTATTTCTTTTCTTTAATCTTTTAATCTGGGTTTTTTTAGAAGCAGAGATAACCCAAACCTGATCACAAAATCGATTTAATCCAGTTTCATATAAAAGTGGTGCCATAAAGACTACAACTTGATTGTTTTCTAAATACTTATGAGCTTCCTCTTTCATTTCATAAATAATTAATGGATGAAGAAGAGTTTCTAGCTTTTTTCTTTTTGCTGCATCAGAAAAAACTATTTCTCCCAACTTTTCTCTATCAAATTCTCCATCTTCTTTTAAAATATCTTTTCCAAATTCATCAATTACCCGTTTCCAACCTTTTTCGCCTTTTTGAGTAATTTTATGAGAAATTTGGTCTGCATCAATAATTTTTGCGCCTTTTTTCTTTAAGTATTCTGCAGCTGTCGATTTCCCAGTTGCTATTCCTCCTGTCAAACCAATGATCATATTACCCCCCACTTTCTTACTTTATTTTTGGCATTGAGGACAAAAGTAAGTTGAGCGACCACTAACTTTTATTTTTTCAATTTCTTTTCCACAAGTGTAACATTTTTCTCCCTGACGCTGATGAACTCTAAGTTCTTCCTGAAATGAACCCTTTTCTCCAAAAGCATTGACATAATCGCTAAAGCTTGTGCCTCCATAAATAATTCCTTTTTTGAGAATTTCCCGCATCTGATGATAAATCTCTTCTTTTTCTGCTTCACTTAAAGTATCGGCCGTCCTATCTGGTTTGACACCGGCCCTAAAAAGTATTTCGTCTGCATAAATATTACCAATACCAGCAATAAAATGTTGATTTAACAGTAAAGATTTCATTAAAGCTCTTCTATTATCAAAAAGTTTTTTAAAGTCTTCTACAGTTAAGTTATCGCTCAATGGCTCAGGACCTAGTTCAGCAAGACCGCCAGCTTGTTCAGGATGTTTTTTATCAATTAAATAAACCCGGCCAAATTTACGGATATTATTAAATCTTATTTCCTGCCCATCATTAAGACTAAAAATAACATGGGTATGTTTATCTCTAAATTCTTTAACTTCTTTTACCAAAAGTTTTCCAGTCATTCTAAGATGAATAACCATATTTTTATCTGTGTCTAATTCAATAATTATATATTTTCCACGTCGATTAATCGCTTCTATTTTAGAGCCAATTAAAGAATTTTTAAAAGTTTCAATATCATTTTTAGGATATGCAATCATATTTTTTTCTCTAATCTCAACTCCTGTAACTACTTTATCTGTAACTAAAGGCCGCAAACCTTTAATTACAGTTTCCACCTCTGGCAGCTCAGGCATTATAATTCACCTCATAATCTTCTTTATCTCGCCAATTTTCTCCAATCTGTAGGTCAACTAAGAGTGGTACATCTAATTTTGTAGTATTTTCCATTTTTTCTTTAATTAGTTTTGCTGCTTGATCCAGCTGATTTTTATTAACTTCAAATACTAGTTCATCATGAACCTGCAGTAAAATATTCAAATCAAAATCCGCTTCTTTTAAAGCATCATAGACATCTAGCATTGATTTTTTCATTATATCTGCAGCAGTTCCCTGAATTGGTGTATTAACAGCTGTTCTTTCTGCAAAAGATCGACGATGATAATTACTGCTGTTAATTTCTGGTATATAACGGCGACGGCCAAACATAGTTTCTGCGTATCCACATTCTTTAACTTTGGTAATAGTCTGGTCCATATATTCTTTTACTCCTGAGAAACGTTCAAAATATTTATCAATATATTCTTGAGCTTCTTCAACTGGAATATCTAAATCCTGACTCAAACCATAAGCACTCATCCCATAAGCAATACCAAAATTAATCACCTTAGCATGACGTCGCAAGTTTGGTGATACTTCTTCTGGCGCAACCTCAAAAACCTCTGCCGCGGTTTCTGTGTGAATATCAGCTCCACTATTAAATGCCTCTTTTAATTTTTCATCACCACTAAGGTGAGCAAAAACTCTCAGCTCAATTTGGGAATAATCAACAGCAAGTAAAATCATCTCTTCCCTAGAAGGGATAAAAGCTTTACGAATTTCACGTCCCTCTTCTGTTCTAATCGGTATATTCTGCAGATTAGGGTCAGTGCTGCTCAATCTTCCGGTAGCAGTTACCATTTGGTTAAAAGAAGTATGAATTTTACCAGTTTCTTCATTGATTAATGGTGGTAAAGAGTCAATATAGGTTGATTTTAACTTGGCAAGCTCTCTATATTCTGAAATTAAAGGAATAATTTCATGTTTGCCTTCTAATTTTTCTAAAACACTGGCATTAGTAGAATAACCTGTTTTAGTTCTTTTAATCACCGGCAGTCCCAATTTTTCAAATAAAATCTCTCCGAGCTGCTTGGGGGAGTTTAAATTGAATTCTTCTCCTGCAAGTTCGTGAGCTTTATCAACTATAATATCTAATCTTTTACCAAGTCGCTCAGACAAAGAATTAAGCCATTTTTTATCAACTTTTACCCCATTATATTCCATTCTGGCTAAAACTTTAATTAAAGGCAGCTCAATTTCCTGATATAATTTTAATAAATTATTTTTTTCAAGTTCAGGCAGCAGCTTTTCTTTCAATTCGAAGAGCTTAGAAATTTTTACTGCTTCCTTCTTTTCTGTCTCAAGCTGATCAAAAGAAATAGTCAACTTATGACTAAAAACCTCTTCTACTTCTGGAAGTGAAGATGAAGGCTGAAGCAAATAATATGCTAACAGCGGCTCAAAACTTATATTTAAAATTTCAATCTGATGATTCAATAAAGAAAGTGAAACTTCTTTAGCATTCAGCATTATTTTTTCTATTCTTTCTGATTCTAAAATTTCTTTAATCTCTAAATTAATCTTATCTTCTGGATAATATAAATATATTTTGTCTTCATTTTCTATCGAAAATATAAATTCTTCAATTTTACCTGAAATTGCTTTATTTCCTTTTTCTAATTTTAAGGCTACAGCTATTTTACCAGCTTTTATAATTTTTTCTTTAAAATCTTTTAAGTCACTTTCTTTTAATTCTTCTATTTCAAGATCTTCAAAGTTAGCTTCTTCTTTAAAATCAAAACGATCAAGAAGCGATGTAAAGCCAAGTTTTTCAAATTGTTCTGCAGCTTCCTGATCATCATAAAGATCCAGGCGACATTTATCAAAATTAATATCAATAGGGACATCTCTTTTAATTTTACCCAACCGATAGCTCATTCTTGCCTGATCTGCATATTTGTGTAAATTCTCTTTGCGTTTTTTGCCAGAAACTTTATCGATATTAGCTAAAATTTCTTCCATGGTTCCAAATTCTTTTAATAATTTTAAAGCTGTTTTTTTACCAATACCTGGTACTCCTGGTATATTATCAGAACTATCTCCCATTAATCCTTTTCTGTCTATTAATTTTTCTGGAGTTAGCTCATATTTTTCCATCACTTTATCTAAATCAAATTTTACTAAATCAGATATACCCTTCCGAGTGTATAAAACATTCACATTTTCCGAAACTAACTGCAGTGCATCCCTATCACCAGTAACTATATAAACTTTATAACCATCTTCTTCAGCTTCTTTAGAAAGAGTTCCTAATAAATCATCGGCTTCATAGCCTTCTTTAGCCATCATTGGAATCTTTAGTTTTTCTATTGTCTGCTGCAAAAGAGGTATTTGTGGTACCAGTTCCTCGGGCATTTTTTTTCGATTACCTTTATAGTCTTCATACTCTTCATGTCTAAAAGTAGGCGCTTTTTTATCAAAAGTTATAATCATTCGGTCTGGATTCCACTCATCATTAAGACTGAAAAGCATCCGTATAAAACCAAAAACTGCATTTGTATATTCTCCATCATCATTAGTTAATAATGGTAAAGCATAGAATGCACGGTGAGTTAAACTGTGTCCATCGAGTAAAAAAAGTGTTTTCTTCTCCTTGTTTTCTTTATTTGACAAAATAAATCATCTCCCATTTAAATCTATTCTAATTTCTATATATTTTTTAATTATTTATTTTCTTTTATTGGTAAAACGATAATGAATTTTGTTCCTTCTGCTTCTTCACTTTCTATATTAATTTTCCCATCATAACTTTCAATAATTTGTTTAGCAATAGCTAAACCAAGTCCAGATCCCTTTTTATTTTTTCTTGTTCTGGATTTATCAGCTTGATAAAAACGATCAAATATAAAGGGTAGATCTTCTTTAGAAATTCCTGGACCATCATCTTCTATAGAAAAATAAAATTTTTCGCTATTCATTTTATCCAGCTTTATCTTGATCTCGCCTTTTTGTGAAGTGAATTTAACGGCATTATCTAAGAAAATTCTAAAAAGCTGTCTAAATAAATTTTTATCACCATAAAATTTAATTTTAGTATTCTCTTCAAAGCTTAAATTAATGTCTGCTTCCATCAATTTAAATTCTTTTACTATTTTTTTAATTAAATTATTAAAATTAAATAATTCTTCTTCTTTTTTTAACTCACTGTCATCACCCCGAGCTAAAAGAAGTAAATTTTCCATTAATTGTTTCATGTTTTCAGTTTCTTTTTTAATGGCATCAATAGCTTCATCTCGCACATCTTCTTTTTCTTTACCCCACCGATCAAGCAGATCAACATAACCTTTAATAACAGAAATCGGAGTTCTCAACTCATGAGAAGCATCAGATACAAACTGTTTTTGACTTTTAAAAGATTTTTCTAATCTATCTAACATTGAATTAAAAGTTAATGCTAATTTTTTTAGCTCATCATCAGGGCCACTTACTTCTAATCTGCGTCCTAAATCACTAGAACTAATTTCTCTTGCGGTTTCAGTAACTTTATTAATTGGGGAAAGCATTTTTTTAGTAGTAAAGTAACCTAAAAAGACTGAAATTAGAGCTCCAATCCCGGCAGCAATTGTTAAAACTATAATTAGAAAATCAAGAAAATTCTTTTCAAAGGTAATATCTCTAACCACCTGTAAATAACCACGAGAAAAGACAAATTTATTAACCGGAATTGTCTTTACAGCCATTATTTTACTTCCAGATCTAAATTCTTCTATTTCAGCACTAATTGGAATGTTCATATCCTCAAGATATTTAGATTGAGCATTGACCTTACCATCTTTATCTAAAACTCTGAAAAAGATATTTTCTTCACTACGACTTATCTGCTGTAAAATATCTGTTTCAAAAAAATTAACTGGATCTCCTATACCGGAAAATTGAGATAATACTAACTCAGTTGTATTGTTTATACTTTTTTGTATGTTATCATCTATAAAACTAGATAGAAAAAAATAAATGGATAAATTAACTAAAAATAAGAGCATCATAAACATAAAAGCATAAAGTATAGTTATTTTCCAAGAAATTTTACTTTTTTTATTAAAAAAATCAAACATTTTTATCTGACCTCAGTACATAGCCAACACCCCGAACTGTATGTATTAATTTTTGTTCATAGGGGTCATCAATTTTACTTCGAAGATAACGTATATACACATCCACAATATTGGTTTCTCCAGTATAATCATAGCCCCAGACATTATTTAAAAGCTTATCCCTGCTTACAACTATACCTTCATTTTTGATTAAATACACTAAAAGATCATATTCTTTTTTTGTTAATTCAATTTCTTCTCCAGCCCGTTTTACAATATGAGCATCAAGATTAACTTCAACATCAGCAGTTTTTAATACATTATCTGATTCAACATTACCTTCGTCTCTACGTAAGTGCGCTCTAATCCTTGCCAATAATTCTTCTATTTCAAAAGGTTTAGTCAAATAATCATCAGCACCCATATCTAAACCCTGAACTTTATCTTCCAATTCAGATTTCGCTGTCAGCATAATAATTGGAATATCTGAAAATTCTCTTATTCTTTTGCAGACTTCAATTCCATTTTGACCTGGAAGCATAATATCTAATAATAATAAATCAAATTCTTTTTCTTTTAAAATATTTATCCCATCATATCCATTATCAAATTTTTTAACCTGATAACCTTCATGTTCCAGCTCTAATTCTACAAATCTTGCAATTTGAGAGTCATCTTCTATCAATAGTATTTTTTTGTCCAATTTACTCACCCCTCTTAGTATATCAATTATTTACTTAAAATTAAACAGTAAAACCGGGCTTTTAAAGCCCGGCAATTTACTATTATTTTTTATAATTTAAAGATCATTTGGCTTATCACCAATTCGACCAAACAAAATTTCGGAGCTGCCATTGCGAATAACTTTAAACATTATCTTGTCTCCAACTTCTTTTTCGGAAATTATTTCACTTAAATCAGATGTGCTTTCTACCTTCTTCTGATCTACTTCTTTGATTACATCATATGCTTTTAAACCAGCCTTTTTAGCAGGACTATCTTGATAAACTTCAATTACTACTACACCTTCACGATTTTCTAAACCAAAGTATTCCTGCACTTCTTTTGTAATTTCACTGAAAGCAATACCAATCCACGGTCTTGTTATCTCACCTGTATTTTGTAATTCGTTTACAATACTTTTAATTTCATTAACCGGGATTGCAAAACCAATACCCTGACCAACTCTGGAAACTGCTGTGTTTATACCAATTACCTTACCCTGATTATTGAGTAAAGGTCCACCACTATTACCAGGATTAATTGCTGCATCTAGCTGAATTAAATTCTGATAGGTTCTAACCTGACGATCATCTGTGGGTATTTGAATTGGTCGTCCTAAAGCACTAATTACACCTACTGTTACAGTGTGTTCAAAACCTAATGGATTTCCGATAGCAATTGCCCAGTCCCCAGGCCTTATTTTACTGGAATCTCCCATTTCAAGGGGACTAAGTTCCTGATCTAATTCTTCTGTATCAATATTTAATATTGCTAAATCTAAACTGAAATCTGACCAGGCTACTTCAGCTTCAACTGGATCTTCTCTACCATTTATTGAAATTTCAATCTTGTCTGCTCCTTCTATTACGTGCTGATTGGTTACTACATAACCATCTTCAGAAACTATAAAACCTGAACCAAAACCCTGTCTTTCTCGAGGCTGTTGTTCCGGCATCTGAAAACGATCACCAAAAAAGAATCTAAAATAAGGATCATTGAACATTTCAGGCACCTGTTGATTACCAGAGGTCTTAACAGTTGTGGTCACTTTTACAACACCATTATCAACTTCTTCAGCAATGTCTGCAAAATGATTTGTTTGATACATATTTTGCGACTGCTGGTCTTGAGCAAATACTGCCGGTGCTGCAGAAATCATTAAAGAAATTACAATTAAGACTAATAATGTTTTCTGAAATAAAGATTTTTTCCTTTTCACTACTAACACCATCCTTTTAATTATAATATACCAAAAAGAAATTAAAGAATAATTAAGCAAAAATTAAATTTAGATTAAATTATTTTTTTGCCTGATTTTTAACTTTATTCATTTCCTTTTCTATTTCTTCTTGATCACCAAGATAATATTTATCTTTAACATTCATTTCTTGATCAAACTCATAGACTAATGGCCTTCCAGTTGGAATATTTAAAGATGAAATATCTTCATCAGATATTCCGTCTAGATGTTTAACCAGTGCCCTGAGACTGTTTCCATGTGCAGAGACAATTATTTTTTTACCTTTTTTCATTTGAGGAACAATTTCATTTTCCCAGTAAGGCATTACCCTTTCGATAGTCATTTTCAAACTCTCACAAGTTGGAAGTTCTGACTCAGATAATTCTGCATATTTTTCTTCATTACCAGGATAACGATCATCATTTTTGTCTAAAGCGGGGGGCGGTGTATCAAAGCTCCTTCGCCAGATATGGACCTGTTCTTCACCTTCTTTTTCAGCAGTTTCTGCTTTGTTTAAACCCTGTAAAGCACCATAATGTCTTTCATTTAATTTCCAGGACTTAATTACTGGAATCCAATGTAAGTCCATAATATCTAAAATTATATTTAAAGTTTTAGTAGCTCTTTTTAAATAAGAAGTATAGGCAAGGTCAAAATTAAAGTCTTCTTTTTTTAATAACTCTCCCGCTTCTTCAGCTTCTTTATACCCTTGTTCACTTAAATCGACATCTGTCCAGCCTGTAAATTTGTTAGCTAAATTCCATTTGCTTTCTCCATGACGAACCAGTACAATTTTCATCAAACCACCCTTTCTTATTTTTTTAATATATACCAATTCTAATTATTATTCTTATTTCACATTTTAATTATAACACTTTCATTGCAAAAGTATATTAATTAATTTACAAATTTAAACATCGACAAAGCTAGCCTTAATTTCCCATTCTGTACCAAGTTGAGTCGTCAGCAGCTGAGTATACTTTTCAAGCTGCTCCGGGTTCCGATAACTACCACTCTTATAGTCAATTATTTTAATTTTTTTCTCTAGTCTATCAACAAGTAACCTATCTATTCGATAATAATTTTCTCCTGCTTCATTTTTTTCTTTTAATAAATACTCATTAAATACCTGATACTTTTTAGAAAAGATTTCTGGATTAGCATTAATAAATTCTTCCGCGTTTTTTATCACTGTTTCAATCTTTTCCTGACCCAGCAGATTTCCATATTTACTTTTCAGCAGTTTGCGGGCTGAAATTTTTTCCTGCTCACTGTTATACTTAATGTTTTCAAGATAATAGTGGAGAGCTAGTCCTCTTAGTTTTTTGGCTGAGATTTCCAGACTGCTGCTCTGCTTTTTAAAGTATGCATATTTTTCTTCATTCTCTTTCCTTTTCGGCTGCCGTTTTTTCTGTTTTAAATATTTATTAAGCGAACTCAATTTAGACTTGCCAATTAGACTATCCGCTTCAGCCTGCAGCGTTATTCCAGCTGATTCTACCTCTAAAAGATCAGTTAGGTTATTGCCTTCAACTGCATTTAAAAGCATCTTTTCGTAATAATCATAACTGCTTCCGGCCCACATTAAATCCTGATCAGGCTTTATTTTTCTAGGTGCTTCTACATATAAGTGCAGATCTTTTTCTGCCCGACTTAAGGCAACATAAAGGTTATTAAGCTCCTCCATTTCTGCTTTTGTTTCGGCTTTTTCCTTGAAATCATAATCCAGCCAGTCCAAAATAGAAAGATACTGATCCTGAATAAACAAATAATCATCCAGCTTTTCATAATTCTGATCAAATTCAAGATAAAAATTGATTCCACCACTACTTGTTCCACTTCGGCGACCGGGATTCCAGTAATAATACTCTACCGGCAGCGAAAGCCCCTTTGCTTGATGAATTGTCATTAAACTGACTGCATCTTTATTTTCCACCTTCTGCTGTTTTAATTCTTCACTATCTCTATTTGCAGCTAAATAATTAAGCAGTTCTTTTAAAGAAGAAAAGGAATTTATAATTTTAAAAAATGAGTATAGATTTTTTAAACTAAGGCTGTTATCTGCTGCCAGTCGAAGCAGCTCAGTCTGCTGATAGAGATAATTTACAATTTCTTGATAATCCCCATCAATCAAATTCTTTATTTTTTTGAAAGTTTTTTTCAAATTCTTTATTTTATTTTCGGGCAGCTGCTCAGAGTTTGAATCCAACAATTTAAGTTCCGATTCTGACTCAACTTTTCGATTTGAGCTAAAATAGTTTTTTAAAAGTTTTTTCTTATTGATAATCAGTTTTAAACTCTGATTATCAATTTTAAGTAGATCACTGCGCAGAAACTTTAGCAGTGAATAGAAATCTCTGTAAGCTGCAAAATATAAGAAATCATAAACTGCTTTCGGCAGAACTGCATCCAGCAGTGAATTCCTGTTTTCTAAAATGTAGGGTACTTTTTCTTTTTCCAAACTTTTGGCAATAGTATTTAATTCATTTGAAGTCCGGGCCAGCACACTGACCTGACCGTAATCAGCAGCATAGTTAGCTTTAATATCAGCTGCTATCTCAGCCGGTAGATCCTCTTTGATTTTGCTGTTTAATTCTTCTATCTCCTGCTGTTTTTCTGCTCCCAACTTCTCAAAAGTTTTGGTATCTGTATTATAAAAAGCCGAACTGCCTCCATAAATCACCTCTGTTAAACCTGAATCTTTAGAATTAGCCTTAACCGGGTGATATTCCCAGTCAACTTCTGACTGGTCAAAAAAATAATTTAAAAGTTCAATTATATTCTGATCACTGCGGTAACAGCGCTCAAGTCTTTCTGTTTCAGCTCCAATAATTTCTTCCAGTGAGGCAAAAAGTTTCTTTTCCCCACCCCGCCAGCCGTAAATAGATTGTTTTTCATCTCCCACAGCAATAAAATCCTCTGCCTTATTAATCAGCGGCCGCAAAATTTTCCACTGCAGAATACTGGTGTCCTGGAACTCATCAATAAAAAGAGCCTGATATTCTCCTCCTAAGAGGTCAAGCAGATAACTACTTGCCTGGCCCTCCTTGATTAAACCAATTTCTGCAGCCTGTAAATACTTAAAAGTATAATTGCTGATATCAGAATGGGTAAATTTACCGGTCTTGAATTTAAGCTGCTCGTATATATCTAAAACCAGGCTGGCAAAATTGATAATTTCTTTTTCAGCCGGAATTACCTCCTGATTGAAGACTGCTGCAGCCAATTTTTCTCTAAATAATTGATATTCATACTCTAATTTTTCTTTTAAATCTGCTGTTTTTTTGGCTCTTAATTTATTGCCACTCCAGTAGCTGTTATTTAATAAATAATTTCTCCTCTGATAGAGAAAATCTTTTTTTTGCTGATTAGTATTAAGCTCAGGATACTGTTCAAAAAAGGGGCGGCCATCTTTAACAAAATAGGATGACGAAAATTCTTCTCCTCTAAGTTCTGCCACTTCTTTTAGAGTCTGATAGCTGGCTTCAAATAAATCACAAATCTCAGCCTGAGGCAGTTTTTCCTTTTCCTCTAATTCTGATGATTCTAAAAGCATAAATTTCCAGGCATTATCCACAATATCTTTTATGAATTTCAAATATGGCTCCAGATCCCGGGCACTGTTGGACTCCAAAAAGTTCTGCAGCTTCTCATAATACTCCTCATTATTTAAAATTATCTTTAATAATTCTTCAATAATTTCCTGATTCTGACTATCATCGATAATCTGATAATTATAAAGAGAAAGATAGGGGGCGATCCCTCTGCTAAAAATTTGATTTGTAAAAGCATCAATTGTAAATATTTTTATATCCTCATCATTTAAAATCATTTTGCGATAGATTTTTTCTAGCTTTCCCGGCTCAACTTCAAGCTCCGGATAAATGTTTTTAAGTGAACTGATGATATTTTTCTTTTCCGGGGCCTGATTAATTATTGCCCGCAGATGCTCCAATATTCTATTTTTGATTTCTGCTGTTGCTTTTTTGGTAAAAGTCATTACAATAATTTCCGAAAAATCTATATCTTTTAAAAGTGCAGCCAAATATTCTAAGGACAGTCTGTAAGTTTTACCTGTCCCGGCACTGGCTTTAATTACCTTCTTCATTGCTTAAAACCTCCACTCTGCAAATATCTCTGTAGGGACAGCGCTGACAGCGTGATTTGTAGATACGCTCATATTCTCCAGCTGCAAAAAGTAGTTCTGTCAGTTCCTGCAGCTCTGCCCCCAGCCTGTCTTCTTTTTCTAATTTATTATATGAATGTTCAAAAGCCTGATCAAAGATATTATAGATTGCCTTTCTGCTCTCAGGCGGAAGCTGCTCCTGATAATTTTGGCGCAGCATCAGCGAATAAAAATCAAGCTGTTTGCGGTCTCCACTGCCTGTTTTAAAGTCAACAATAAAATATTCAGCCTGCTTTAATAAAAGCAGATCTATTCTGCCGGAAAGATAAAAATCAGTCTGTTTTACTGTAAAATATTTCTGCCGCTGATAATTCCATTCCGGCCATTCTACCAGGATATCCTGATAATCCTCTGGTAGATATTTCTGCAGCAGTTCAGCAAAGTGGATAAAAGATTTTTCCAGACTCTTAAAAATTATCTGCTGATAATAATTTAAATAATCCCGATTAATTTTTAATTTATTGTCTTCAATAGCCCTCTGAATACTTTTTTTTCGGCTTGCTGCTGGAATCTCAAGAGGGGCAAGTTTATGCTCTCTGGCATAAATTATTAGTTCACCGAATATCTCATGGGTTAAAATACCAAGTGCCATTAAAGAAAGTGATGGTTTGATTTCTAAAGAGGTCTCAAGCCGGGCCAGCTGCTCTAAATAGAAGCGGTGATAGCAGTCTTTTAAATATTTATATTTATAATAGCTAAAATTAAAGCTGCTGCCGAAATCATCTTTCTCTAACTTAATATTTTGGTTAAAATTGGCTGAACTATTGACTTTTAAATCAAGCTCAGTCTGATAATCAAATAGATTATTTAAAATTTCCTTTTCACTTAAAAGATTTACTTTGCTTTGACTATAGCTCAGGCCGTATTCTAAGGAAAGCTCCTCTAAAATAACTGCGGGTGAAATATTTTGATCTTCATTATCTACAGTATAGATAATACTCTGTTCTGCATTTAAAATATGCCGCAGAAATTTATATTTTTTTAAAAGTTGGTTTTTGTGCTGTAAAAACAGTCCATTATTCTTAAGCTGTTTTTCACTTAAAAAATAAAGTCCATCATTTTTTTGTGCAAAATTTTTCTGGGTTAAATTATTTATCAAAAGCTTTTCCCGCTTAGTTTGAGGTGCATTTTCCAGACTTAAAAATTCAGCTGCTTCTTCATTTTGGCTGAGTGAAATCGTTTTAAAACTTAAGTGGTTTAAAAATAGTGAAAAAATACCGGCAGCCTGATCAGAATAATAATCCTGCCAGCCTGTGACTATCCCCATCTCTTCGATGCTTTTAAGCTCAAGCAGACTGTCATTAAATTTCTCTGCTGTTTCTTTAACTTCTTTTTCCAGAGCAAAATCCGAGATTTTAGTAATCAGCTTAGTTAAATCTGAAATGTTTTTGATTTTTCTTAAATTTTTAAGAAAATTATAAAGTGGTTTTAAAGCAGGAATTTCTGCCTCAATCAATTCTAAATCAAGATAAAAATAATCCTGACGCAGTAATTCTTCTATTTTCTGCAGCTCTTCCCCTTTTAGTTCAAGCCAATCTTTAAATAAACTCTGGGTAGATAAATCATAAAGCTCTTTTAATTCAATTAAGATTTGAGCAGAGCCTTTTCCCTGCTGGTAAAGCTGATAGAGAGATTCGAGCAGCTTATATAAATCAGTTTCACTTAAACTCTGGTAGGGATTGAGGTTTAACTGCTCACTTAAAATATTAGCTGCATCAATATCGCTGCCACCATCCAGGAGCTGAACTTCTTTTGCAGAATTTTCTTTTTCGTTTAAAAGAGCAGCCAGACTTTTTAGTTTAGAATTCAATTTTTTAATCTCAATCTTATTTGTTTTATCTGGCAAAGTCAGCTCTTCAATTTCTAGTTGTTCCTGATTAAAGTCATCTTCCAGAAGCTGGAGATGAAGCTTAACTTCAAATTTATGCGCTATTTTCTGCAGTAGTTCTTTAAAATAGGGATTAAAATCCATTATGTTGAATAAATTAATCTTTTTAAACTCACTTAAAAACTGCAGATTTAATTTTTTTTCTTCCTGGAGCAGAAGCTGATCGACAAAGCCGAGCTCTTTTAAGCGCTTTTGATACCTTTTTTTAATTGTCTCCAGTCTTTCTACTCTCTCCTGCTGCCAGTCTGCTAGGCCTTCAATCTGAGTCAGTTGGTAATCCTGCAGCAGTTTAAAATAAGCAAAAAAGCGCGCTGAAAATTTATAAATATCCTTATAGCTGTCCAGACGCAGCTTACTTTTTTCCTCTTTTGTTAGAACAGAGTATAAAAGCAGAGGAAGTTTTTCCTCTTTCAACAGAATCTGATCACTGCTGAAAAGCCGCTCTTTAAATTCCTTTAAGCTAAAAAACTGACTCTGCTGACTGAGAGGCTGAGGTTGATAATGTTTAAGAGCCTCTTTTAAATCATTATAATTAGCAAAGATATAGACTTCTGGCTCTTTAGAAATTATCTCTTCAAATAAATTTTGATTATAACTGTAATATTTAAAGTTTAAATTATTTTTTAGTTCCATAGTTTTCATCCTTAATTATTTTTCAATTTGGATTTTAATTTAGCTTCAATATTTATTTAAGTTCTTAGCCAAATGACAAAAATATATATAAAGCAAGCCCTAAAGTTTAAGTATTCTGGCCAATAATTTCTAGAATAATAATTATCACAGCACCACCTGCAAAGGCTGCCAGTCCTCCAATATTAAAGCGAGCTGGAAAAACAGCTGCAGAAGAACCGAGAATTAGACCGGTTAAAATAACCATTATTTCTTTTTGATGTTTCTGAAGCAGATAGGAAAAAAGCCAGGCAAAAACTAATAAACCAGCTGCTACTCCAGCCCCAAAAACAATTAAAATTAAAAGATCCAGATTATTGATTGCATTTAAAACCGGATGATAAACGCCCATTAAAATTAAAAGAGTTCCTCCACTAATTCCAGGCAAAATCATTGCCACACTACCAAAAAAACCGGCAATAAAAAAGAGCATTAAACCTTCTGCATTCATAAATCCAAACTGGATTTCTCTGGCAAAAAAGAGGGCGAAAGCAAAGGCTAATAACATAACAAGAAGTTTTAAAAAACTTAAATTACCAATTTTTTTATATGTAGAATGAGCTGAAGTAATTACCAGACCAAAAAGAAAATAATTTACAATCAGCGGCTGATTTTGATAAAGATCAGTTATTACCGCTGAACCAAATAAAACCCCAGCAACAGCTCCCAGACCGATTACAGTTAACTTTTTAATTTTAATTTCCTTAATAGCATTAATTAAAGTTTCATAAATATTTAAAACCAGAGCCAGTGTACCTCCGCTCACCCCGGGCAGAGTATTTGCAAGTCCAACCGGAATTGATTTAAAAAATAAGGCTAAATATGAATTCTTTTTTGACAAATAAATCTTCCTTTCAATTTTTGTTTTTAGTTAAAGCAAAATCTCTCTCTATTTAATATTATTCAAGGTAATTGGTACCTTTACCTGCCTTGAAACAAAAAAAGGTACCTAATAGGTACCGGGAGTCCTAAGATATTTTATTATTATATTTTAATAAATTATCAATATAATCAATATTTTAAAAATTACTGTATATTATTATCTAGATTATAGATAACAAACTATAAATATTAAATAATTTTTTTCAGTCTAGAAATCTCTTTATTTCTTCCTTTTAGATAGCTTGTTATACTATCTATACTGCGATTGACTATAAGTTCTCTATTAAAATTATTATTATTAAAAATAAAATCTAAGTTAGAAAAATCTCCAATTTCACTATAAAAATGAGCATCACTATTAATAGCAAGCTTAAATTTATACTGATTTGATAATTCTAATAGTTTTATTGAATCTTTTTTAATTCCCCTTATATAACCTTTTTTAGGATTATAAGAACTAGAATTCAACTCTAAAATAACATTATTTTCGGCTGCAGCTTTAGCAACTTTTTCTAAATCAATTGGATATTTTTTTTGTATAGGATGAGTAATCATATCAAGATATGGATTTTCCATGACTTTAATGATAGCATTTGTATAATCCTCTTTATTTTTTAAATTATGTCCAGTCAAACTGTGAATACCAGCTGCCACAAAATCTAAACAATTAAGTATTTCATCTGACAGATCTAATTTCCCACCATCCAGTATATTAGCCTCTACACCTTTAATAATTCTAACACCATGCAACATATCAGGTACAATAGATAAATTGCTAAAATAATAAATATCTGATCCACCAAGCATTTTGGGCCCATGATCTGTCAATACAATTAATTTTATACCTTTTTTGAACGCTCCTCTTGCCATTTCATCAATTGTAGAATAGCCATGACTACTTGCAACAGTATGTGTGTGCAAGTCTGTTTCTATTTCTATTTTTTCCATTTTAACACTCCCTTTCTTATTTAATTATTATTATAAATGGTATATGTCAAGACAGTATTAATAGATTATTAAATATATGTAAAATTTCTTTTAGACCAAATAGAAGTAAACTTTAATTTTTGGCTTAAAATACAAAAGCTCAACTATTGGCTCTGCGCCAGAAGTTGAGCTTTCTGAGGATTATTATTTTGGTTTATAATTCCAATTTTTTACAAGTGACCGGTACCCTTTTATCTTGCTATAACTTCGGTTCGATAACCGTCTGGATCTGTAATGAAATAATACCCAGAAGAATTTTCACTTAAACTTTTTAAATCTCCGACCTTGTAACCAGCTTCTTTGTGACGCTGATAAGATTTTTCTAAATCATCTACTTTAACTGCAATATGGCTGTAACCATTACCAATTGTATATGGTTCCTCTCGATCATAGTTATAAGTTAGCTCCAACTCAAAATCTTCATTTTGATCGGTTAAATAAACCAGAGTGAATTCAGCTTCAGGAAAATCTTTACGTCTGCTTTCCTTTAAATTTAATGCATCTTGATAAAAATCGATTGATTTTTCTAAATCCATCACTCGAATACAAGAGTGAACAAAATCATAATTTTGCATGTATAATCACTACTCCTTTATATTATTATTTTAATTCTGATTATAATTATAAAGATTTATGAATTAAAATGCAAATGAAATTAAAATTTACTTTTCTTTACTACCGGGACGGGTAATTTCTACTCCTTCTTTACATAATTTACATTTACCTGCCTTATAAGACTTAATATCTACCGGCAGCAGTGCTTTGAAATCATAATTGAATTCAACTTTACCATTACTGCGGTCAACTATTGAACTTAATCCTACTATTTCTACATCAAGTTCTTCTAAAACTGCTAGTACTTCTTTAACAGAACCACCCGTTGTTACAACATCCTCAACAACTAATACTTTTTCTCCCGGCTTCAACTCAAAACCTCTTCGGATTTTCATTTCACCATTTTTGCGTTCACTGAAAATTGAACGAACACCTAATTCTTCAGCAACTGCATAAGATAATACTACTCCACCTAGAGCTGGTCCTATTACTACATCTATTTCCTGATCTTCCCACTTTTTTGCAATCTCAACTGCTAGAGTTGAAGCATGTTTGGGATGCTGTAGAACCTTGGCACACTGCATATAAATATCTGCATGGCGGCCTGAACTTAAAACAAAGTGACCTTCCTGTATTACATTAGTTTCTACTAAAAGTTCTCTTATCTCTTTTTTATTCATTTAATTCACTCCTGTTTTTTAATTTTAAAAATAATTTAAATTTATTAGATTAATATAATTTCTTAAAACATAAGTTTTTTTAAAAGCTAATGAGCTGCTCCAATAATTGAATTTAAATCTTTAATCTGATGTCTCAACATATATTCTTTGATCTCAGCAATTATTCTTAGCCCTGCTTTAGGATCAATCATATTGATCGTTCCAATCCCAACTGCAGTTGCTCCAGCAAGTATAAATTCAATCACATCACTGCCGCTGCGGACTCCCCCCAAACCTAAAATTGGGATATTCAGCTTCTTATAGCACTGATAAACCATTTTTACTGCTACCGGTCGCACTGCTGGCCCTGATAAACCTCCATAAGTGTTTGCAAGCATCGGCTTTTGCTGGTCAATATCAATTTTCATAGCTGATAAAGTGTTAATCATTGCCACTGAATCTGCGCCTGCCTCTTCCGCGGCCAGAGCAGTCTCTGTTATATCAGTAATATTAGGAGTCAATTTAACTATTATGTAGCCCGAATATATTTCTCTAACTTTTTTTGTGATTTCATAAACTTTTTCTGGGTCTGTACCAAAGATCATTCCTCCACCTTTAATGTTAGGACAGGATAAATTGACTTCAATTCCGGCAAGTTCCGATCTGCCTTCGAGCTTTTCTGCTAAAATGATAAAGTCCTGCTGAGAATAGCCAGAAATGTTTGCTAAAATAGGAAGTGTATAAGTTTTAGTTTCCGGAAGTATATCAGATATAAAATTATCTACACCTGGATTTTCTAAGCCTATCGAATTTATTATCCCAGCAGATGTTTCTGCAATTCTGGGGGTTTCATTACCGTTTTGTGCCTTTACTGTTATTCCTTTTGTGGTAAATGCTCCAAGTTGATTTATATCAAAAAAATTAGCCAATTCTTTACCATTACCACAGGTTCCGGAAGCAGTCACTAAAGGGTTTTTTAGTTTTAAGTCTTCATTATTTTTTGACTTCATTGTCATCCTTAAGTTTAAATCTTTTTTTTCTAAATTAATTTTTGTTATTGTTATTTTATTATTTGCCATTTTATCCACCTAGAACCACCTCCCCGATTTCAAATACTGGTCCTTCTACACATGCCCGTTTATTTTTTTGATTTTTATCAGTTGTTTCACAACTACATGATAAACAAACTCCGATTCCACAACCCATTCTTTTTTCTATGGAAATTTCACCCACAATATTTTTCTTTAGCGCTTTTTTTTCAACTGCAGTCAGCATTTTTTCCGGACCACAGCTGTAGATAAAATCAGGATTATGCTGTAATTTATCCAGCCATAAATCGAGAGCAGTTCCTTTTATTGTTAATTTTTCTTCCATTGAAGCAAGATATAAATTTGCCTTTAATTCATTAAATTTATTTTCAAAAAAATTCAATTCTGCTTTATTAGCCGCACCAATATATATATTTATTTTTTTATTTCTTTTTTTTAATTTTTTAGCCAGATAAAAAAGTGGTGCAATTCCCATTCCTCCACCAATAAGATGGATATCTTCTCCATTTTCATTTAATGAAAATGGGTTTCCAAGTGGGCCTAAGATATCAAGTTCTGTTCCAGTTTCAAATTCAGACAGTATTTTTGTTCCTTTTCCAACTACTTTATAAACAAATTCAATTTCTTTATCAGCAGCATTAAAATCAAAAATACTAAATGGCCTTCTTAAAAGTGGATCATCACTACCTCTATGACTTACCTTGATATTAAAAAATTGTCCAGGCTCTGGACTCTCAGGAAGTTGAGCATAATTTAAAACTAAATGAAAAATATTAGGTCCCACTTTTTTATTCTTAATTATTTTAAACATAAAATTCTCCTTTTTATCTTTAAATATTATATTATTAACCACTTCAAGAAGATTATTTTGCGTCGAGTTCCGGTCAATTTATTTACTGATTTAAAACATCATTGATTTCATTTTTCATTTTTTCTGCTGCAGCTCTTGCTGCTTTGGCATAGTTTTCTGCCCCAAAGTTATTATATTCTTCTTTTCTATAGGCGAAATTAATCCCTCGCGATGAATTAACAACTGCTCCTCTACCATTCTTATCAAAACCAGCTTTTATATCTGCTGCTCCTCCACCCTGAGCTCCAAAACCAGGAATCAAGAAAAACACTGATTTAAGCTGGGCTCTGATTTCTTTTAATTCTTTTGGATAAGTTGCTCCAACTACCGCTGCCAAATTTGAATATCCACATTCACCAATGTAATTACTACCTACTTCCTGAAGAAAAGCTCCAACTGCTTGATAAACTTTCCGACCATCATCTAATTTTAGATCCTGCAGATCAACTGCAGATGGATTTGAGGTTCTAAGTAAGGCAAATGCCCCTTTCTCTTTATTTTCTAAAAAGGGTAATACACCATCTTTTCCTAAATAAGGGTTAATTGTAATCGAGTCTGCTGCAATATTTTTCTGTTCTAAATAAGATTCAGCATATGCTTTAGCAGTTGAACCAATATCGTTCCTCTTTCCATCTAATAAAATAAGCAGCTTCTTACTTTTAGCATATGACATTGTCTGCCAGAGACAATCCATTCCTGGAACACCAAGCTTTTCGTAAAATGCCATCTGTGGCTTTACAACTGCTGTCATATCAGAAATTGCATCAATTAAATTCTGATTAAATTTCAAAACTGAAGCTGCAATTTCTTTTTGGTTTGATTCCAGATCATTTAAAAGCTCAGGTGCCAAAACATTTTCTGGCAAAAGCTCAAGATGTGGGTCTAAACCTACACAGATTCTAGAATTTTTTTCCTCAATTTTCTGCTGTAGCTGATCAATAAAGTATTTCATTTTTGCCTCCTCGGTCATCATAAACTAATTTAGCTCCTACAAAAGTCATTTCATTTTTACCACATAATTCTTTTCCATTAAAAGGAGTGTTTTTTCCTTTTGATTTAAATTTATTTTTGTCTACCTTCCATTCCCGTTCAGGATTAAAAATAAGAATATCTGCTCTTGCTCCTTCTTTTAATCCTTCTGATTCAATATCCATTATTTCTCCTGGCTTATAATAATACATTCTAAGTAAATCATTCCAATCAATTATTCCTTTTTTAATAAAATTATTATATATAAGTGCAAGTGCAGTTTCTAAACCAGAAATCCCAAAAGCGGCATAATCAAATTCTCCCAGTTTATCTTCAAAAGTATGAGGAGCATGATCTGTTGCCAGTACATCTATTTCACCGGCTTGAAGTGCTTTTACTAAAACATCTTTATCTCTTTGGGAACGAAGGGGAGGATGAACTTTGGTATCAGGATTATAATCTCCAACTATTTGATCAGTTAACAATAAGTGATGAGGGGTTACTTCGAAAGTAATATTTACTCCTCTAGCTTTTGCTTCTTTTACTAGATTTAGACTACCTTCAGTACTAAGGTGAGCAATATGGAGATGAATTCCTGTCATTTCTGCTAAAACTATATCTCTTGCTACCATTATTTCTTCAGCCGCTGCCGGAATCCCTTTAAGCCCAAAAATTGTTGAATAATATCCTTCGTGCATTACTCCATCCTGAGAAAGATTTTTATCTTCACAGTGGTCGATTATCGGTAAATTAAAGGCTGATGCATATTCCATTGCCCTCCTCATAATTTCAGAATTCATTACCGGGTTTCCATCATCAGATAAGGCTTTAACTCCATTTTTAGCCAGCGTCCCAATTTCTGATAAGACTTCTCCCTTACTTGCTTGAGTAATGCTTCCAATCGGATAAACCCGAACAACTGCCTTTTCAGCTTTATGTTTTAAGTGTTCAACTACTGCAGGATTATCAGCAATTGGATTTGTATTGGGCATTGCTGCTACTGCAGAAAAACCACCAGCAGCCGCAGCTTCAGATCCTGTTTTAACAGTTTCTTTTTCTTCATAGCCGGGCTCTCTAAGATGAGTATGCATATCAATTAAGGCAGGAATAATAATTTCACCTTCAGCATCTATAACTTGATAATCTTTATTTTCAATTTCTTTTTTTATTTTAATGATTTTATCAGCTTCAATTAAAATATCATATTTTCCATCAAGTCCATTTTTAGAATCATAAACTCTACCATTTTTAATTAAGCTTTTCATTATCTATCTCCCTCCCGGCCAGTAAGTATAGTAGTGCCATTCTAATTGCCACTCCATTTTTAACCTGTTCTGTAATTACTGACTGTGAGCTATCTGCAACTGAACTTTCAATTTCTATACCTCTGTTCATTGGACCTGGATGCATTATCACTGCTTTTTCGCCTATCATCTGTAAGCGTTCTGCATTCATTCCGTAAATTTCTCTGTATTCTCTAATTGAAGGAAAAAGTCCACTTTCCTGTCTTTCCATTTGGATTCTTAAAATATTAACAACATCTACATTTTCTAAAGCCTGATCCAAATCAGAATAAACTTTAACTCCCATTTTTTCTATTTCCCTGGGGATTAAAGTCTGGGGGCCTGCAACTGAAACTTCAGCTCCTAATTTATTTAAACCCCAGATATTTGAGCGAGCCACTCGACTGTGAGCAATATCTCCTACAATCAAAACTTTAAGCCCAGCAATTTCCCCAAGTCTTTCTTTAATACTGTAAATATCTAAAAGAGCCTGAGTTGGGTGAGCATGGGCACCATCACCTGCGTTAAGCACACTTGCGGAAATGTTTTTTGCCAAAAATTTAGCTGCTCCAGGTGCACTGTGTCTAATAACTACTACATCAGCTCCCATAACTTCCATTGTTTTTGCTGTATCAAGCAGGCTTTCTCCCTTAGCAATGCTGCTAGAAGATTTTGAAATACTCATTACATCTGCACTCAGTCTTTTTGCTGCTAGATTAAAAGAAAACTTAGTTCTTGTTGAAGGCTCATAAAATAAATTTATTACTGTTTTCCCACGCAGTGTCGGAACTTTTTTGACTGTTCTAGTTAAAATATCCTTCATTGCTACTGCAGTATCCAGGATTTCATTAATTTCCTCTTTAGATGCATTATAAAGACCTAAAAAATCTTTTCTTTTCAAACTCATTTACTGACCTCCTACCTGGTTTTTTAGTTTGCTTCATACCTTAATTCTGACTTTATTTTTAGTTCTTCTTCTTTTTCTATTTGTTTATCTTCTTTTTCCATTGCAGGTAAGATTAAGTTCATTATTATTCCAACTATAGCTGCCAGTCCCATGCCACCAAATTCAAGTCCAGCAAAATTTAAAGTCAGATTGGAAATTCCAACTACCAGAGTTACTGAAACTATGACTAAATTTCTATTTTTAGAAAGATCTACTTCATTTTCAACTAAAGTTCTGAGTCCGATTGAAGCTATCATACCAAAGAGTAAGAAAACAATTCCGCCCATTACTGCAGTGGGGATAGTCTGAATTAAAACTCCAACTTTTTGAATAAAAGAACTTAAGATTACTATTACTGCTGTCAGCTGAATAATCATTGGGTTATATACTTTGGTTAAGGCTAAAACCCCTACATTTTCACCATAAGTTGTGTTAGGAGGTCCACCGAAAAGTCCAGCAACTAAGGTTGCAATTCCGTCACCAAGTAGGGTTCTATGTAAACCTGGCTCTTCTATAAAGTCTTTTTTTACAGTTGAACTGATTGCAACAACATCACCTAAGTGCTCAACCATTGTTACTAAGGCAATTGGAGCTACAAGTGAAATCGCTCTTAAATTACCACTTACTGTTGGTAAAGCAAATTTTGGTAGAGAAAACCAGGAGGCTTCCATCACCGGGGTGAAATCTACAAGTCCTAAAAAGGCAGCAAAAGTGTAGCCACCGATAATTCCGAGTAAAATTGGAATTACTTTGATAATTCCTTTAGCAAAGACGCTGACTCCAACAGCAATTGCAAGAGTAACAAATGCCACTAATAAATGTTCTGAAGCCATATCTTTAGCTGTTGGTGCAAGCCCAAGTCCAATTGTTATAATAACTGGTCCTACTACTACTGGCGGTAATAATTTTCTGAAGAATTCTGTGCCCAGCAGTCGAATCACTAATGACATCAGCGCATAAACAAGACCTACAGTTATAATCCCGAGCATGGCTCCATCTCGGCCAAACTGATTTTGTGCTGCTATAATAGGCGCAATAAACGCAAAAGAAGACCCTAAATATGCTGGAACTTTACCACCTGTAATTAAATGGAAAATCAAGGTTCCAAGTCCAGATGTAAAAAGTGCAACCGCAGGGTTTAGACCTGTCAGCGCCGGTACCAGTACTGTTGAGCCAAACATAGCAAACATATGCTGCAGGGCTAGAATAAATAATCGGTGTCTTGTAATTCCATCTTCTTTAAGTTGAGCTAAATTTTCTTTACTTTGATTTAAAATTTTCATTTTATACCTCCTGGGTGTTATAAAGTTATTGAAAAACTTTTGTCAGATTCCCTCTTAAAAACTGATTAAAAATTAAATTAAAAATTAAAAAATAGACATTAAAAAAACTCCCTACCAGCTTGACTGATAAGGAGTTAAATTCTTTAAGCATTTTCCATTCACTTTGAAAGTGATGAAATTCTGCTGAGTTAATTCCTTACCGGCCTCTCTGGACCAATTTAAAGGAGACACTATTAAATTATTTTCATCTTAACTTTTTTCCAGCAGTAAAACTGCATCTTTTTCGTCAATTTCTCTTAGATTAACATCTACAACTTCTTTTTTAGAAGTCGGCAGGTTTTTACCAACAAAATCAGCTCTAATCGGCAGTTCACGGTGACCTCGATCAATCATAATCGCCAGCTGAATCTGTAAAGGCCGTCCGAGATCTATCAAAGCATCAAGTGCTGCTCTGACAGTTCTTCCAGTGTATAGAACATCATCAACCAGCACGACCTTCTTCCCTGTAATATCAAAAGGGATTTCAGTCCGATGGACAATTGGCTGTTGAGCTACAGTTGAAAGATCATCACGATAAAGTGTAATATCTAAAATACCTGTTTGTAGTTTAATTCCCTCAATTTCTTCAATCTTAGCTGCCAATCTTTCGGCAAGTGGTACGCCTCTAGTTCTGATACCAATTAAAACTAAATCATCAGTTCCTTTATTTTTTTCTAAGATTTCATGAGCAATTCTGGTGATTGCTCGACTCATTGCTGCTGAATCAATCAATTCTTTTTTGATCTTCATCTCTGATTTATCCAAAAAATTACCTCCTTCGTCGGGAGAATATTTTGTTGACAAAAAAATAACCTTCTCACGGCATAGTAAGAAGGTTGCTAAAATTTATATTTTCCCTTACTAGCCTCTCTGGACTAATTTAAAGAACAATTATCTTATTTGATTAAATTTTATCAGAACTAATAATTGAAGTCAAGGTTATTTTAAAGATATTTGTCTAATTTTTCATTTTCTATTAATTTTCTAAGTTCTTTAATATCTTGAGCCTTTTCTTTATCACATATTAAAACTGCATCTTCAGTATTAACGATTATCAAATTTTTAACACCAACCGTAGTTACAATTTTATTACAGCTGCAGCTATAAATTATTGAATCATTCGTGTCTATCCCCAGATGTTCACCCACAATAATATTATTATTTTCATTTTTTTCTTTTACTCTTTCCAAAGAAGTCCAACTTCCTAAATCATCCCAGATAAAATCAGCTTTTAACATATATATTTCTTTTAATTTCTCAATTACTGAATATTCTATTGAAATTTTTTCTAAATTATTATAGATCTTTTCTATTTTCATTTTTATATTTTGATCTTTAATCTCGGACAAATTTTTATAATCACTTATCTCCATAATTTTTTTGCAGTCATTATATAATGAAGGTTCTCTTTTTTCGATTTCATTTAATAGTTTTTGAGAATCAACTATATAAATACCACTATTCCAGTAATAATTACCTGCTTCTAAATATTTCTCTGCAGTTTTAAAATCTGGCTTTTCTTTAAATTCTTTAACTTGATAATATTGATGATTATTAGATAACAATCCTTTTTTTTCTGATTTGATATATCCATAGCCAGTTTCTGGGTGTTCTGGTTTAATGCCAATAGTCAATATAATATTTTTTTCCTCTACAATTTCTGCACCTTTTAGTAAAAGATTTGTAAAATTATCTTCTTTTTTTATTAAATGATCTGAAGGTAAAATAAAGATTGTTGAGTCAGGATAAATATTTTTAATCTTTAAAAATGCCATTGTAATCGCAGGAGCAGTATTTTTACTAACTTCTTCTAATATTATATTTTTCTCTGGTAAACAACAGATCTTTTCTTTGACTGCTTTTTCATAAGACTTATTTGTTGCAATAAATATTTGTTCTTTAGGTATTATAGTATTAATTCGTTCTACTGTTTGTTCTAAAAGAGTTTTTTTATCACTATTAATTTTCAAAAATTGTTTTGGTTTGTCTTTTCGGCTCAAAGGCCAAAAACGGGACCCACTACCACCTGCCATTATAAGTGCTATTTTAATTTAAATCACCACCTGGAATTAATATTTATGTTGTGCTTAAATACAAAACTAACTGATATATTCAATTATAAAAAATAAAGATGGGTAAATATTATAAATCAAATAAGAAGAATTGAAAAATAAAAGAAGATAAAAAACAAAATTAGTAAGTTTATTTATTTCAGTTTTGAAAAGCCAAAAATAAAACAAACCAAAAAATACGTAAAGGCTGAAAAAAATTGGCCCAGGATTATAATTTTCAAGCATGTGTTTTACTTCATACAAAAAGATAGGCATCAAATAAATATAAATAAAAGGTTTAGAAAACCCCTTTTTGTAAATTATCCAAACCAGCATAAATATATATATAAGCAAATAAAATAAAATATCAACTGAGAAGTCTGTTAAAAACGAAAAAACAAGATCAACGCCGCTGTACTCAACTGCTGTTCCAAAAAGATTATCTTTTAAATATATAAATCTAAAGCCCCTTCCGTAAATCCAGCTGATATAGCTTAGAGAAAATGCGGCGGCTGCCGTTGGGAAAACAAATACAAATAACTGTGATAATCTTTTTTTAGAACAATATTCATTACAAGAAAAATAGAATACAGAAGCATAAAAAGGCAGCAAAAAAATCATTACAGGTTCAAGAATATAAAATAAGGCCGTAATTAAACTTCCAATAAAAAGATAGCTAACTTCCCTATCTTTTAAATATTTTGCCAGATAATAGCTGCTAAGTGGAAACAAAAATAAGCTAATCATCTTCTGACACCTCTCTTGAAGTCAATCCATGCTGAGTCTTTTCCCAATAAAACGGATTAGAAAAAAGTTGAAAAAAAGCTTTCCAGGCAGCTACAGACTGCATAAAATAATAAAATGGATTTAAAATTACATATAAAATAAGCTCATGATAATTTCTTTTAAAAACTGCAATAGATGCCAGATAAATAATTAAAAAATTACCAAAAAGCAAATTAACTAAAGACATTTTTATTAAAAAGGAGTCATAAAAAAGTGTTAAAAAACTAAAATAATCAAGAAGCCAGCCTATAAATAAAACCCAAAAAAATGGAGCAGCAAGTTGAGTTATTACACTTCCTCCAATAAACAACTGCAGAGTCAGCCAGCCTTTAAAACCAACTTTTTTTATAAATTTAATTGGATGCCTGTTATGCACCAAAAAAGTCATTAGATAACCTTTTAACCAGCGCGATCTCTGATTAATCCAATTACCCAATTCTTTATTTGCTTCTTCATAAGTTGTAGAATTCAGGATACCGACTCTATATCCTCTCGCATTTGCCCTAATCCCCAAATCAGCATCTTCTGTTACATTAAAAGGATCCCAATTGCCAAGCTCACGGAGCTTATCGATCCTAAAATGGTTTGAAGTGCCTCCTAACGGAATGGGCAGTTTTAGAGCATTTAATCCAGGCAGCATATAATCAAACCAATAAGAATATTCAAGAGTGAATAACTTTGTCAATAAATTTTCATTTCTATTAAAATAGTTAAGCGCTGACTGAAAACAGATAATATTTTCATCTGACTTATTAAATGCAGCAGCAGCTTTTTTTAACTGATCAGATTCTGGCTTATCTTCTGCATCATAAATTGTAACATATTTTCCTCTTGCTTCTTTAACTCCGTAATTAAGTGCTTTTGGCTTAGTTTTAGGCTGAGAATCAGGAATATATATAAAACTCCAGTTATCAGGTGTCTGAACACTTTTAGCCTTATTAATTGTTTCTAGATCATTTTCTTCAAATAGAAAAAGTACTTCTAGTTTGCTTTTGGGATAATCCAAATCTTTTAGGTTATTAATCAGTTTTTTTATAACTTCTGGTTCTTTATAAACTGGCACCAGCACACTATAAATCGGGAGGTCTTTTTCATCAATATCAGAAATTTCCGCCTGAGAAATAAACTCATGTTTTTCATAGTAGGAACCAACTATGCTTAGCAAAAACTTAAACAAAATTGAAGCAAGAAATAAAAAATTTATTATATAGAAAAAAGACACTGCTGTCTGATAAGGATAATATATAGCTCCAAAAATACTTAAAATGGAAAGCAGTGCAAAAAACACAATTTGAGGAATGGTAAAAACTCTAGCTGCAGATTCTTCTGGATGTCTGCTGTACATTTCTGAAATTGACTCACGAATCATCTCTTTTTTAAATGTTTTTTCCACCAAATTTTGAATATCTCTTTTAGTCGCAATTATTTTTTTAAAATCAACAAAACCAGTCTTTTCTTCAATTAACTGATCAACTTTCTCATCATCCTGTCTTAGCACTATTACAATTAAGTTATTATTATCAACAGCAAGCGGAAAAAATAAGTTCTGCATAAGGGTCTCTTTTTCAAAAAGTCGAACAAGTTTTTCATCTATCATCTCTTTATAAAATTCAAAGTTATCGGAAACAAATTCCATTTCTAGTTTTTCTGATAAAACTCTATAAAAGTCTATGGCTCTTATAAATTCTTCGGAAATTAATATTTCTCCGAGTTTACCACCGGAATCTGTTTGAATAGCAAGAGCTTTTTGAAGCTCTTGCTCAGTTATCAATCCTTCATCTAAGAGCACCTCTCCCAAACGTTTTTCTTTATTTTCTTCCATTATTTTTCCTCCGGTTTTTGAGCAAGCTTAAGATAGGCAAGATAAGCCAAAATGATAATTAATATGATAAATGAAATAAATAGCTGAACTTTATAGTTCTTATAAATATTAACTAAAAAATTTCTTTGATCTGCTTTAATTGTTTCATAATCATCAGCTGCAAAATCTGTTAAACGACCTCCACTAGAAAGGAGTAATGTTCCATTTAAATTTCTATAATAATCAACATTACTAATCTTTTCACTCAAAAGTTCAAGTGCAACTAAGGATTCTTGACTAAGATCAGAAGTAGTAATCAGAGAAAATGGCTTAGCATCTATTTTATCGAGCTGCCAGGCTGCTGATTTATTTGGAGATTTTCCTTCAAAAACAAATTCGTTAGAATCCTGTTGAAGATTAACTTCTCCCTCATTGATTTTGACTAAATTTTGGATACTGTAATCTTGATAAGCAGGTAATACAGCAATTGCCCAGCGGAAAGAATCCCCTATTTTAAATTCATAATCATTATTTACAAAATCAACATTTAAATTAAGAGACCGCGAATCCAATTTCCTGTAAGAGGAAATGACTTTAGCTGCATATTTTAAACTTAATTCTTTGTTATCAACATCGAGCATTATTCTCCCATTTCCATAAAAATTATTAAGAAGATTATTAAAGGTAATTACATCATCAACTTTTTCTCCTTTGATATTCAAATAACTATTTGGAGATATTACCGCTTCAAAATCCTGTCCATCAGCTGCACAGTCCCTGCCTAATGGATAATATGAATAAACTAATTTTAGATTATTTTCCTGCTCAAAAAGATAAAGTGGTAAATCTAAATGAAGATTATCTATACGACCACTGTAATCAAGTTGATGTGCTCTAATCAGCTGACCATTAAAATATATTTTTAAATAACTGTTATCTTTATCAGTACTCTGGTTATTTATAGGCGCTGTGTATTCACTATTTATATAGAATTCAAGTTCCTCAGGATTAGATCCCAGATCTGCAGAGCTAAATGAAATATTTCTTTCAATTTCCCCAATCCCATTAAAAACAAGAGAATTATAACCTAATTCAGATAAAGATAGCTGCCTTAGCTTTTTTTCATCTTCATTAAAATCAATAACTTTCATTTCGTCATTTAGGTATAGAGTTCTCACCCTACTGATAAAACTATCTGCAGCTTGACTACCTAAACTTAAATTGAAATTTTTATCGAGTTCTATTTGATTACCTTCTTTAATAAATATATTTGCTGTCTTAAAATCTCTGCTTATAATCTCATCAGCCTTATAATCACTGTCAAAAAATAAATTTTTCTCTAGTTTTGCAAAATTTCTATCCAGAAAAAGATTTAGTTTGAGATATGATTCAGCAATTTCAGAACTTAATTCTTCCGGCAGGTGTATATTCACCTTATTAAATTTATAGTTTAAAAAGTCAGCTATATTATAATTGAAAAAAGCTTTATTTCGACTTCTTAGCTTAGAATTATTTTTAATTCTAAAAAAGAATACATCAGAATTTACTTCTTCACATCTATTTAATCTGGTCTTTAGATCTGCCAAAATAGATATCTTTATAACCTTATCATTTAAGTCACCATTATTAATATAACGACTTAAATTAAGTGATATTTTTGAGCTATATATCCCCTCTGAAACCATATCTTTATTTAACTCCGATATAGTGTTAAGATATATTTCTTCGTCTTCCAATTTTATAACAATTTTTGAATCAGGTTCAATGAACCTTGAATATTCAAGATTCAAATCAAATTGCATCTGTTCTTTATCCATATTTTCACTAAATGGAAAAAATATATCCTGATTAATATTTGTTCCATAAATAGTTATATCGTTTCCATAACCTAAATCTGAAAGATCTTTTATGTTTTCTAAGCTATAATCTATTTTTTCTAAAAATTTGATTTTTTGATCAGGATCAATACTTGCAATAAGAGCATCCCCTACATTTAGTTCAGCTAGATCAATCTCCTCTTTATCCTCAAAGATAATTAGATCTTCATTAAAATTAAATGTAGATCTTTCCCCATTTAAAAAATGCAGAACTATATTCTTTTGAGCATTATTTATTTGATAAACTAATGCTTTGTAATTTTGAAGTTCATTTCTTTGATCAATATAATCTTCATAAACTTGAGCATCGGCCTCTGTATATAATCCACCTAAAATTACAAGAGTAATCAAAAAGATAGTTAAAGTAACTGTAAAAAATTTTCCCTTCATCATTTGTTTTCCCTCCAATTTATATATTTATTTATTGCTAAAAATAACTTCTTTATTATTTACAATATTTTTAAATTTTAGTTCTTTATTCAATAGTTATTTGTTATTAATTTCTTCAAAAAATTAATTTATCCTTTATTTTATTTAAAATAAAAAGACCACCATTAATTGTTACATTAACAGTGGTCTTCATAAAAGATTCTTATTTTTGATAATCTTGTAAGGCTTTATACTCTATTTTTTCTCCATGTTCGATTTCTTCTAAAACTTTGAGCATTGCATGAGTTGTATCAAGTGAAGTTAAACATGGGATTCCCATCTCTACAGCAGATCTTCGAATTCTAAAACCATCTCTTTCAGGTACCTTTCCCCTAGTTAAAGTATTGATTACTAAATCAATCTGATCATCAGAAATCATCTCTATTGAATCAGGTGATCCTTCGCCTAATTTTTTGACAATATCTACTTCCAAACCTTTCTTTTTTAAAGCAGCTGCTGTACCTTCAGTTGCAGCAATTTTGAATCCAAGTTCTGCAAAATCTTTAATATACTCGATCGCTTCCTCTTTATCTTTATCAGCAATCGTAGCCAATATTGTTCCAGCTCTCGGGATTTCAAGTCCAGCTCCAATTAAGCCTTTATAAAGTGCTTTTTCGTAGCTTTCAGCAAGCCCCAGCACTTCACCAGTTGATTTCATCTCCGGCCCCAAATTGGTATCTACTTGAGTTAATTTTGAAAAGGAAAAGACCGGCACCTTAACTGCTACATGATTTTTTTCGGGAACCATTCCGCTTTCCCAGCCTAAATCTTTCAATTTGCGGCCCAGTAAAGCCTTTGTAGCCAGATCAACCATTGGTACTCCAGTTACTTTGCTGAGGTAGGGAATTGTCCGACTAGAACGAGGATTAACCTCAATTACATAGATTTTACCCTCACTAACTACATATTGAATATTTACTACACCTTTAATATTTAAAGCGCGTGAAATTTTTTCAGTATATTTAACCGCTTTTTCTTTTAACTTTTTTGTTAGACGATGTGGAGGATAAACTGCTATACTGTCTCCAGAATGAACCCCCGCTCTTTCCACATGTTCCATAATTCCTGGAACAATAACTGTTTCTCCATCAGAAATTGCATCAATTTCAATTTCAGTTCCAGTTAAATATTTATCAACAAGTACCGGTCTATCTGGTGAAACCTTAACTGCATTGTGCATATACTCTTCTAATTCCTGCTCATTATATACCACTTCCATTGCCCGACCTCCAAGTACATAAGATGGCCTAACTAATACTGGATATCCAATCTCAGCAGCAATTTTTTCTGCTTCCTTAAGGGAAGCTGCAACTTTTCCAGCCGGTACTGGAATATCAAGTTCATTTAAAAGTCCTATAAATCGATCTCGATCTTCTGCTAGATCAATCGAATCAACTGATGTCCCGAGAATTTCAACACCTGCTTCTGCTAACGGCTCAGCCAGATTAACTGCTGTTTGACCTCCAAATTGGCAGATTACACCTTCAGGTTTTTCATTTTCAATGATATGCATAATATCTTCTTTGGTTAGTGGTTCAAAATATAACCTATCTGATGTATCAAAATCAGTACTTACAGTTTCTGGATTATTATTAACTATAATCGACTCATATCCTTCTTCATTTAAGGTCCAGGCAGAGTGGACACTACAGTAGTCAAATTCAATCCCCTGCCCAATTCTAATTGGGCCTGAACCAATAACCATTACTTTCTTTTTTGCTGTTGGCTCAGCTTCATTTACTTTCTCATAAGAAGAATAATAATATGGAGTTTCTGCTTCAAATTCTGCTGCACAGGTATCAACCATTTTAAATACTGGTTTTAACTGCATCTGATCTCTGATAGTTTTTATTTCTGCTTCAGTTCTTTCAGTTAAAAGAGCAATCTCCGAATCAGAAAAACCTTTTTCTTTAGCCTTAAGCAGCAGTTCCTGATTTTCATTAATTTTATCTTTTTCTGCAGCTAAAGAGTTTTCCAGATCAATTATATTTTTCATTTTGTACAAAAAGAAGGTGCTAATCTCAGTAATCTGATGGATTTTTTCAACTGTCCAGTCCCGGCGCAGTGCTTCTGCGATTACAAATAATCTATTATCATCTGCCGCAAATAAAGCAGCTTCAATTTCTTGATCATTCAGCTTTCTAAATTCCTCTAAATAAAATCCGTAACGTCCGATTTCCAACGAGCGGACAGCTTTAAGCATTGAAGCCTCTAAATTTCTTTCGATTGCCATTACTTCTCCGGTAGCCTTCATCTGAGTTCCAAGATCACGATCAGCATAATGAAATTTGTCAAAGGGCCAGCGTGGAATTTTGAAAACAACATAATCTAAAGCTGGCTCAAAACAGGCAGTGGTTTTACCGGTGATTGCATTTTCTATTTCATCCAGACTGTAACCTAAGGCAATTCTAGCTGAAACTTTAGCAATTGGATACCCTGTTGCCTTTGAAGCCAGAGCACTGGAGCGGCTGACCCGGGGATTTACTTCTATAATGTAATACTGAAAACTTTCAGGATCCAGAGCATACTGTACATTGCAGCCTCCCTCTATTCCTAAAGCTCTAATTATTTTTAAGGCTGAACTTCTAAACATTTGGTATTCTTTATCTGTCAAAGTCTGGCTGGGAGCTACAACAATACTATCTCCAGTATGGACTCCCACCGGATCAAAGTTTTCCATGTTGCAGACGACTATACAATTATCATTAGCATCACGCATTACCTCATACTCTATTTCTTTCCAACCTTTAATACTTCTTTCTATTAGAACCTGGCCAATCAGACTGTGTTTAAAACCACGGGCAGTAATTTCTTTTAGTTCTTCTAAATTATCAGCAACACCACCGCCGGTTCCTCCCATTGTATAAGCAGGACGAACAATTACCGGGTAACCAATTTCAGCTGCAATTTCTGCTGCCTCATCAATATTCTCTGCAATTTTGCTATCTAAAATTGGTTCTCCAATCTCATTCATTAACTCTTTAAAAGTATTTCTATCTTCCGCTTTCTCTATTGTATCAATTGGAGTTCCTAAAAGTTCTACATTTAATTCTTCTAAAATATTTGTTTCTGCTAAATCAATAGCCAAATTTAAAGCAATTTGCCCTCCTAAAGTAGGGATTAACCCATCTGGGTTTTCCTTTTTTAAAATCTCTATTATACTGTCAACAGTTAGAGGTTCAATATACACTCGATCAGCCATATTCTCATCTGTCATTATTGTAGCTGGATTACTGTTGACTAATACTACTTCTAAACCTTCTTCTTTTAGAGCCCGACAGGCCTGGCTGCCCGAATAATCAAATTCAGCTGCCTGACCAATAATAATTGGCCCTGAGCCAATAACCATAACTTTTTTGATATCTTCTCTTTTAGGCATCTTTTCCTCCTTTAAACATCTCTATAAATTGATCAAATAAATAGTGTGAGTCTTCAGGTCCTGGTGAAGCTTCTGGATGATACTGAACAGAAAAGGCCGAATGTTTTTTATGTTTAAAACCTTCAACTGTTTTATCATTAACATTAATGTGGGTTAATTCTAAATCCAGCTCAGCCAGAGAATCTTCCTTAATTGCAAAACCATGATTCTGAGAAGTAATATAAACTCGGTTTGTACTTAAGTCCTTAACAGGATGATTCGCACCTCGATGACCAAATTTAAGTTTATAAGTTTCTGCTCCACAGGCTCGGCCCAAAAGCTGATGTCCAAGACAAATCCCAAAAATTACAACTTCCCCTAAAAGTTTTTCGATTGTATCAGCAACATAATCTGCAGCTTCCGGATCACCCGGCCCATTAGAAAACATGACTCCATCAGGTTCAAAACTTAAAATATCCTGTGCCGAAGTATTGGCTGGGACCATTATTACTTCACAGTCACGCTCGAGTAGTGAATCCTTAATATTATTTTTTGCTCCACAATCGACTAATACTACTCTATATTTTTTTTCTTTTCCATATTTTTTTATATTTTTTCTAGTCACAAGTGAGACTAAATCTCTACCTGAAAGTCCAGGTGCATTTTGAGCTTTTGCTATCAAATCATGTTCAGATAAATTTTTAGTAGTTATAATTCCACGCATTGTTCCCTGTCGTCTCAATATTTTCGTAAGAGCCCTAGTATCTATGCCGCTAATTGCTGTAATTCCATTTTCTTTTAAATATTTTTCAAGTTTTTTTTGTAGACGCCAGTTTTCTGGCTCTTCAGCAAATTCTTTGACAATGAAGCCATTGACATGAGGTTTAATAGATTCAAAGTCATCTTCATTAATCCCGTAATTTCCTATTAAAGGGTAAGTCATGCAAACAATTTCTCCCTTATAGGAAGGATCTGTTAAAATTTCCTGATATCCTGTCATACTTGTGTTAAATACAATTTCGCCAGCACTTTCTTTTACAGATCCGAAAATTTCTCCTTCAAAAATACTCCCTTCTTCTAGAACAAGTTTTGCTTTTTTCATTTAACTACCTCCAATTTTTCTTTCATTAAATCAAAACTGATTATTTTTAAAAAATATTATTGTTATTTCAAAAAATTAATTTTTTACTTTAAATAATTAGTTAAGTAAATTACTAAAGTTTTATTATAAAAATAAAACCTTCTCACCAGAAAGAATGGTTTGAAGGTTAAAGTTGACATAATTAGCTCAGATTCTAAAAATATTATCTTTAGAACTCAACTAAATTTATACCTTTGCCAGCCTCTCTGGACTGATTTAAAAGGATAATATATTATTTTATTGTGATTAAGTTTAACATTAATTCTGAAAGCTGTCAATAGTTATCCATGTATTCATTAAATTTTTCTTGCTTTATATTTTGTGTGCAGTAATTTATGAGCAATTTCACTGCCTGGTTTTTCAAGGTATTCATCATATAATTTTTTAATATAAGGATTTTCATGTGATTTCCTTAATTTTTTATTTTTGTCTATTTCATAAATAGCCTTTTGTCTTTTTTCTAATACATTATCATCACAAGAAATTGGCTGGCCGCCACCACCCATGCATCCACCTGGACAGGCCATAAATTCTACAAAATCAAATTCTTCTCCATCCTTAATCATTTCCATTAATTTGCGTGCATTACCAAGTCCATGAGCCACTGCAGCCCTTAATTTTAAACCATCAATATCTACTTCAGCTTTTTTAATTCCTTCTAAACCCCTTACACTATCAAAATCTATTTTTTCAAGTTCTTTTCCAGTAATTAGTTCAGAAGCTGTTCTTAGTGCTGCTTCCATGACTCCACCTGTAGTTCCAAAAATATCTGCAGCACCAGAGGAAACCCCTAATAGCTTATCATATTCAGTTTCTTCCAAATTTAAAAAATCAATACCTGCTGACTTAATAATTGAGGCAAGTTCTCTAGTTGTTAAAACATAATCTACATCTCCTGCCATTTCTTCTCTTTTAGATTCAAATTTTTTGGCTGTACAGGGCATTATTGAGACTACAACAATATCTTCAGGATCAATACCCTCTTCTCTAGCATAATAATTTTTAGCAATAGCTCCAAACATCTGCTGTGGTGATTTTGCAGATGAAAGATTCTCTAAATAGTCTGGATAAAAATGTTCGATAAATTTTATCCAACCCGGACTACAAGAAGTAAATAGGGGTAATCTACCATTATTATTTATTCTATTAATTAATTCTGTTCCTTCTTCCATAATAGTTAAATCAGCCGCAAAATTAGTATCAAAAACTGCATCAAAACCAAGTCTTTTTAAAGCTGTAACCATCTGTCCGGTAGAAATATCTCCCGCCTGATTAGAAAATGGTTCTGAAATTGCAACTCTAACTGCAGGAGCAGTCTGTACAACAACATGTTTACTTTCATCATTTAAAATATCTAAAACGCTATCTTTTTGATAAAGCTCATGTAAGGCGCCTGTCGGACAGGAAAGTATACATTGCCCACAGTTTGTACATTCAACATTTCCCATGCCTCTATTCTTAAAAGTTGTAACTAAAGTCTCAGGCCCCCTATTTGCTGTAGTAAAAATGCCTATACCCTGAACTTCTTCACATTTTCTAATACATCGGTTACAGCTGATACATTTTTCTGGTTCTCTAATAATTGCATAACTTGAGTTATCAATGCTTTGCCCTCGTTTTATAGGATCCAATCTCATCTTGGAAACTCCAATATCTTCAGCAATATCTTTTAATTCACAGTTATTAGCCCGGCTGCAGGTTAAACAATTTAACTGACAGTCAATATTATGAGTTGCAATTATTAATTCAAACAAATTTTTTCTTAATTCTCTCACTTTTTTAGAATGGGTTTGTATTTTCATTCCATCTTTAATGTTAGTAGCACAGGCAGGCTTAAGCAATTCTTCCCCTTCAATCTCAACAACACAAAGTCTACAACCACCATAAATTGATAGACCTTCTTCATAACAGAGGGTTGGAATATTTATTTTAGCCTTTTTGGCAGCATCTAAAATACTTATATTTTCTTCAAGTTCTAGATTAATTCCATCAATTTCTGCTCTAAGCATATATCTTACCTCCTATCTTTAATTCTTCTCCATAGTTTTCAATGATTGAGGTAATAAAATTAAGTGATGACTGGCCCAAACCACATCTTGCTGCCAATCTTATAGTATTACCAATATCTGAAATTAACTCTGCATCTATTGTATTATCTTTTTCTTCAAATCCCTTTAGAATCTTATTTATTTGTCTATTGCCTTCCCGACAGGGAAAACAGGTTCCACATGTTTCATCCATATAAAATCTGGAGACATTTAACATCAGATCCAAAAGATCATGTTTTTTACTGACCGCAATAACTGCTCCTGATCCCAGACTGCTTCCTCTCTCCTCAAAAGCCTGATAGCTATAAGGGAAATCTATATTTTCTGCTTTGATTACTGCAGTTGAAATACCCCCTGGTACAACAAATTTTAAAGCTTCATCACCTTTGATTCCTCCACCTAAATCATAAATTATTTCTGCAAGAGTAATTTTAGCAAACTCGACTTCATAAAGCCCTGGCTTATTTAAATCTCCACTTAAACATAAAAGCTTTGTTCCACGACTACCTTTAATACCCAGACTTGAAAACTCTTTCGAATCTGGATTTAAAACCTCTGCAGCACAGCACAAACTCTCAACATTATTAACTACTGTTGGCTGCTCAAATAAGCCTTTTTCAATTGGATACGGTGGTTTAATACGAGAACTTCCCCTTTTCCCTTCAATTGAATTTAAAAGTGAAGTTTCATCACCACAAACATAGGCGCCCGCCCCTCTAACCAATTTTAATTCTAATTTGAAATCACTATCAAATAATTTATTATCTAAAATTTTTTCTTTACTTGCCGATTTAATAATTTCACTAAAAACCTCTATTGCTTTTGAATACTCACCTCGAATATAAATATATGCTTTATCTGCGCCCACAGCATAAGCCGCAATCATAATTCCTTCTAAAACTTTAAGTGGCCTTTCTTCTAATAAATATCTATCTTTAAATGTTCCAGGTTCTCCTTCATCAGCATTACACACCATAAATTTTTCTTCAGCTTCAACATCTGCCGCCATTTCCCATTTAAGGCCTGTCGGAAAAGCAGCACCTCCCCTACCTTTGAGTTCTGAATCTTTAATTTTTTGAATAGTTTTTACTCTGCCCATCTGAAGTGCTTTTTTTATTGATTTAAATTTATAACTCGAGATATCCAACAGCTTATCACCTTTAAGGTATAATTTTTCTTGAGCCATAATTTCACTCCTTTCATTTTTAAACATTAAGATCTAAAATTAAACATTAAATACAGTCGTTTAAAATCTCCAGTGCTTTATTTTTGTTGATTTTTGTATACATTTTATTGTTTACCATCATAACTGGTCCTTCTCCACAGTGGCCCAAGCACTCTACTACTTCAAGAGTAAACTTTTTATCTTCTGTAGTCTGATGACTTTCTAAATCTAAAAATGACTTTACAGCTTTTAAAACAGACTCTGACTCATTAAGATGACAGGAAATACTATCACAAATTCTAATAATATATTTACCGGTCGGTTCAGTATAAAACATCGAATAAAATGAAATAACACCATAAATATTTGCCCGAGGTAGCTGATATTTTTCAGCCAAATTTTCAATTTCTGCTTCCGGAACATACCCATAAGTACTCTGAATTTCATGAAGCTTTTCTAAAAGACTGTCTTGATAAAATAGAGATTTTTCCTTATTCATTAAAATCACAACTCCTTTTGTGATATTTTTAACTTTATTAGTCATATTTTTATGAATTTTCAGATTTTTTAAAATAAATATTTATTTGTTAAATTAATTATATCACATTAATATAATTATAATCAAATGTTAATAATTTGATAAATTGTAAAATGTTTAACTAATCATTATATAACTTCTATTTGTATTACTGATTCTATTATCACATTTTCAAAGCAAACAGAATAAGCTGCTTTATTTGATTTAAAAAATTCACTATGATAAAATTATCTAGAATTAAAATAATATATTAAGGTGTGAATATATGAAATTTATAAGAAAAAATAAATTAATTAGAAATTTTATTTTTAATAATTTTAGTAAAAGTTGGGCCCGAGAAAAGTATAATAGAATTGAAAATTTTTTAAATAAAGATGATTTATTATTAGATTTAGGTGCTGGCAAATGTGCTTTGAGTTGGAAACTTAAGCAAGAAGGTTACAATACAACTCCAGTGGATGTACAAGACCTTAGTTTCTGCAGTGAAATTGAGCCAATTATCTATAATGGTAAAAAATTACCCTTTGCCGACAATAGTTTTGATAAAGTTTTATTATTAACAGTTTTACATCATATACCTAAGCCTGAGCTGGTTATTAAAGAAGCTTTGAGAGTAGCAGACGAATTAATTATTATTGAAGATATCTATTCAAATCCACTGCAAAAGTATTTAACATTTTTCACTGACAGTCTTTTTAACTTTGAATTTATCGGCCATCCCCATAGTAATAAAACTGAAGAAGAATGGCAAAAAATATTTGATAATTTAGACCTTAAAATTAAAAATAAACAGAAAGATAAAGTGTTAATATTTTTTGAACAAATAACCTATTATCTCAAAAAAGAAATAACATAATTATCAAATTTTCATAAACCAGATATTTCTATAATCTACAGCTATATTTATTTCATCTTTGACAGGTGGAGTGTTTTCCGAAAGAACAGTCACAATAATTTCTTTATTATTTTTTAAAGATAATTTATAATGTACTCTCTCACCAATAAATTTGCGCTCTTTTATTTTTGCTTTAAAATTAAGACCATTTTTGATTTTCTTATTAAACTCAACATTTTCTGGTCTAATCATTGCAGCATTTATTTGCTTAATATCTGAAATGTTAAATTGATTTTTTAAAGGAATTTCCCAACTGTCATAAATAAATTTTCCTGATTTCACTTCACCTAAAAGGTAATTAGCATTACCAAAAAAATCAGCCACAAATTTATTTTTAGGATTTTTATATAATTCTTCTCCAGGCCCGTACTGTTCAATTATTCCGTTATTCATAATTGCAATTTTATCTGACATAATCATTGCTTCTTCATGATCATGAGTAACAAAAATTGTTGTCATATCATTTTCTGAATGAAGCTCTAAAATTAATTCCTGCATATCTTCTCTCAAATTAACATCCAAATTTGATAATGGCTCATCTAAAAGTAATACCTGCGGATCAATTGCCAAAGCTCTTGCCAAAGATACCCGTTGTTTTTGTCCTCCAGATACCTCATGTGGATAATAATTTTCATATCCAGGCAAATCCACTAAAGATAACAAATCCGAAGCTTTTTTAAGCCTTGTTTGTTTATCAACACCTCTCATTTTTAACCCAAAAGAAATATTTTCTGCAATATTTAGATGGGGAAAAAGTAAGTAATCTTGAAAAACTAAAACTGAAGATCTTTTTTCCACTGGTGTATCTAAAACACTTTCATCACTAAACAAAATATCACCATCGGTGGGACTAATTAATCCCGATATAAGTTTCAAAGTTGTTGTTTTACCACAACCAGATGGTCCCAGTAAAGCAACTAACTCACCTAATTCAATTTCCATATTTATATGATCAAGAATCAAATCGTTACCAAACTTTTTAGTTAAATTTTTTAAGGTTATTTTTTGCATATATCTTCTCCTGATTACAATAATTTAAATAAAGAAAATAAAATTAATTATTTTCAACAATTATAAATGTAAATAATCTTTTCTAAATTTCTTATTTTTAAATACTTTTTCTATAATAATTGTAAATATTAAAGCTGCAATAATAAATACCCAACTATAAACTGAAGCTAATGATCTGTTGCCAGTTTCTATCAAGGGAAATAAGACCATTGGAAAAGTAATTACTCGACCTCCACCAATCAAAAAAGTTAGAAAATATTGGCTGAAAGATATTATAAAAACCATAGTTCCAGCTGATATAATTCCAGACTTAATCAATGGCAAAGTCACATAAATAAAACACTTCCACCGGTTTGCACCTAAAACTCTAGCCTGCTCTTCAATTTTTTCTCCCAACGCTGAAAATACATCAGTTAAAATTTTAATAGAATAGGGAATAGTTGGAATTAGATGAACTAAAATTACTCCAGTTATTCTTCCTGCTAATCCAAAACGAATAAAATTAATATGAATTCCCATACTTACTGCAAGTGGTGGCACAATGATTGGCGCTAAAACCAAAAATTTTATAAATTCTTTACCATAAAAATCATATAAGCCAAGTGCTTTACCTGCTGGAATGCTAATCAAAAGAGCTATAATTGTTACCCCTAAAGCAATTACAAAGCTAATAAACAAAGCTTTTATAGCTCCACTTCTTGGGTCAAAAAAATATAACCAAGATTCTAAACTAAATTCTTGAGGAAGCAAAAAAGGCCAGGGCCATTTTTCTGTAAATGACCAAATTAACAAATAAAATAGCGGTATAATTAAAATAAAAATTATAAGATAGGCTATAAACATCCTTAATTTTTTATTTTTGATTTTATTATTTAATTCTTCTTTCAATTTTTCTTTCATAAATATGCCGCTCCTAAATTAATTTAAAATTTTTCTTGCTTCAAGGATTCTCTGTCCTGCTGTAAATAAAATAGCTGCAGCAAAAAGACCAATAAAGAAGATTATCCTTGCTGGAAACAGAGTCATAAAGGTTAAAAATATAAAACCTTCAGTTCTTTCTGCAAAACCCGCTTGATAATAAAATGATTTTATTCCCTCATTTTTAGATACTGTTCCTACTGTTAAAAAAATAGTCATAGAAATAATTATACTGCTTAAAAGAATCATCATTAAAAAATGTGTGCTTGGATATATTAAAGCTAGTGAAATTATCATTAATATTTCCACTATCCGATCGAAAGTAATATCCAAAACTGTTCCCCAACTAGATGCATTATTATTTTTACGAGCAATAGATCCATCAACAGAATCTAAAAAACCCGAGGTCCAAAGTAATGTTACAGCAATTAATGGAAGCTCTAAATAAACTAATAATGCAGCAAAACTTCCAATTATAAATGCAATCCAGGTTGTTTGATTAGCACTTAAACCAATCCCTATTAAAAAATCAGCCGTTTTGTCAATTAAGGGATCCAAAAATTTTCTTGCTTTAGAATCTATCATTTTTTCACCTCAAAAAAATATATTTATCGTTCATTAAACATTTGAAAGTTTTATTAATTTTTTATAAATCAAGATAAGAACAAAAGAAACCGCTGCCAGTGTAACAGCTATTACCATTGAATAAGGACGATTACTAAGGTCCAAACTATTATAACGCTGAAATGCTAAAACTGGTAATGTTCTGGGAAAAGTCGGCCCCAATAAATAAGGAACTTCAAATGCCCCAAATGAAAATGCAAAGATAATAATAAATGCTGATGCAATACTGGGCATAGATAAAGGAATATATATATTCCAAAAAATTTGCCAACCACTAGCGCCTAAATTAGAAGCAACTTCTTCCCAACAACTATTTATGTTTTTTAAAACTGTTAAAACAACTAATGTAACAAAGGGAATCTGTTTCCAGACATAAGTAAGAATTATGCCAATCCCATACTTATCAAAAATAAGTTTTGGGAATTCAGTCATATCACTAATTATAGAAAGTCTATAAAGAATTCTAGCTAAAATACCGCTTTGAGTAAACAATAAAAAAATCAATAAAATAGCTGCCAGATATGGTACTATAATTGGCAGCTTATATATTGCAGAAATAAAGCTATTATCTTTAGCTAATTTTAATAATTGATAAGCAAGAAAAACACCAATTATAACTGCCAGCAGAGAGGAAAGCAGAGAAGTATAAAGGCTGAATTTTAAAGCCGAAAGAAATTGGGGATCTGTCCAAACTTCATGAAAATAACTTAAAGTAAAGTTTTTTAACCCAATTAATGGAAAATAACCGAAACTTTGGGCAAGAGCACTTATTACACCGCCCAAAAAGAGTCCTATTAAAACAATTAAAGCTGGCAGAAGCAAAAAATATGGTTTTAAAAATTTATATTTATCTAACTTCAAAAACTTTCCTCCCTTCATTTTTTAAATTATTACTAATTCATGATTTTCTCCCATTCTTCTTCAATAATCGGGATATATTCAGCTGGAATTTCGGGTAAACTGTGCTCATCTAAAACTTCTTGTGGCAGTGTTGCTGCACCTAATTCCATATTATCTACCTGTCTTTTTTCTTCACTACTTAGCTTTTCATAACTAAATATTGGCAGGTCACCCCATTTATCTGGATTAAATTTTTCTAATTGAGCTTCAAAACTAGTTAAAAAGTTAGCACCAACCATAGCTGTTGCTTTATTAGATGCATTAAATGGAATTGCTAAAAAATGTGTATTAGAAATTGTACCACTTTCAAGCACGAATGTTCTTGCAGTTTCTGGAAAGTTTCCAGATGCAATTTCGCCAGAAGTTAAGACTGAACTATATGCCATGGTAGCCATTAATTCTCCATCAGCAAACATGTTATTTAATTGCGCTGTAGAAGCAGGATATGTTTCTCCATCACGCCAGAGATATTCTTTTAAATCTCTTAAATATTCAAGAGCAGGTCTGATTTTTTCTCTGAATTCAGCTTCACTTTCTAAATTATGATACTGCTCATAACCACCTGTTTTTTGATAAATAATATGCCTAATAAAAGCACTTCCTGTAAAGTTTGGTGGTGCAGGATAGGTAAATTTACCGGGATTATTTTTTATCCAATTTTCAAATTCTTGAAAAGTATATGGTGAATCTTCGGTTCTAGCTGTATCATATGTGAATGTAAATTGAGCCTTACCCCAGGGAAGTTCATAACCTTTTGTAGGATAACCAAAATCGGTAGTTATTTCTAAGGAATCAGTGTCCATATATTTATGATAGTTTGGAATTTGTTCTACAAATGGTCCATACAAAAGATCATTTTCTAGTGCCACTTTAAAGTTTTCACCATTTATCCAGACTAAATCGATACTACCATCTTCTAAACCAGCTTGTTTTTCTGCTAGTAATTGATTTAAATAATCATCTGGACCCATCGGAACTCTATTCAATTCTATATTATATAGTTCTTGAAGACGATCAGCAGCATAATTATCAATCCACTGATTTATTCTTTCATCTCCACCCCACATGTATAAATTAAGTTTTTTACCCTGGGCTGCTGCCTCGATTTCAGACCATTCTGCCTCAAGCAAGTCTATCTGTTCTTGGTTTTGATCAGAGCTGCAGGAACTAAGTATAACAAGTCCGATTAAAAGTATAAAGAAAAATATTGTAATTTTTTTTCTGCTCATAAAATAAAATTAGAATTAGATTTAAATTCTAATCTTTACCTCCTTTTTATTATATCATTTTAAAAATAATATGAAAAATTTATATATTCTACTATATATGATACTATTTTTTCAAAAAAAATCAATAACTAATAGGCCTATTAGTGAAATAGGCCTATTAGTAAAATGCAATTTTTATTAATATTTTATTTAAATATTAGTTTTTAGTTCTCTTCTATCTCAACATCTTCTACCATATCTGATTTCTGAATGAACTTAGGTATTAATGAAAGAAGTACAATTAATACACCTGCAATAGCAATATAAATCAAAATCTGCATTGGACTTTCTCCACTTGCAAGAGCTGAAGCCATTAATACATAAGCTACAGTACCTGGAATCATAGTAATCCAAGAAACAAAGAAATACATAGGTAAACTAATATCTGTTAATCCATAAACATAATTCTGTAAGTTAAATGGGAAAACAGGTACAGATCTGGTTAATAAAAGCATTCTCCAACCATTTTTCTTTACTCCATCATCAATTTTTTGAACATGTTTATTTTTTTGTTTCCAGCCTTCAACCAAATCTCGAGCAGCATAACGCCCAATTAAAAATGCAGCTGTAGCACCAAGAGTAGAACCTAGTGAAGCATAAATAATAGCAAGCATTGGGTCAAATACCAACCCTCCTAATATTGCAACTGGTAAACCCGGTAAGAAAAATATACAAGCTGCTATCCATAATCCAATATAAATTATGGGTGCCATTATCCCAAAATCTTTAATCCAATTCTGTAATATGTCTAAATTCTCACGACTAAAATATTTTGCTAACCCAAAATGATGTACCGCATATGCTGCTATAGCAACAGCAATTAAAGTAATAATTAATTTTTTTTTGTTTTTTTTCTTAGCCATTTACTAACAACTCCCTTTTTTATGATAAAACTTTTTGCATCTTTTTCTTTGTCTTATATCTATTAACCCAGCTTTCCATTGGTGTTTCCAGTTCAGGAAACTCAGAATCTGATGTCCAGACAGGGCCGAATATTAAATCCAAGATGTGAACTGCTTTCTTACCACCTTTTGTCATAGAAGCACGACAGGCAGCACAATAAGTTACTAAATGTTCAGATTCAAACTCATCTGTCCTTCTATCCATTACTTTTTGAGCTAAATCTGGATTAGCAGGTACTACCATACCTCCAAAACCACAACATCTTGTATTTTCCTTAGTGTGAGGAGGTTCTTCAGTATCATAACCAAGCTGGTCTAAAATCCATCTGATCCCACTATGAATATCCTCTCTATCTCTAGTAGAACAAGAATCATGAACTCCTAAAGTTAAATCACTATTCTCAGCTTTATTTACAGTACCTTCCGGCATCCCTATTTCTGGCATTAATTCCCAGAGAGATCTAACTTTTTGTTCAGGACTATTAGCTGACATTGTTAGATAACATGACTGACAGGCTACAATTATTTCATCTGCACCTAACTTATCTATCTCTGCCTGCAGACCAGAATAACGCTCTTTGAATTTATCATACTGACCTAAAGCCTTTGTTGGCTTACCACAGCATTTTAAAATTGCACCTGTACCCGGTAATTTATTTTTTAAATATTTTATAACTTCCTCCACTAACTCAGGTCTATATGAAGATAAACTACAACCTGGAATAAACACTCTTTTTGTTTTTGGCATTATTTAGAATCCTCCTCATCAGTTGCAGCTTGGGTTGTTGTAAATAATTTTGAAAAGCCTAATCTTTGATGCCACTTAATTGCATTATGTCCTTTGATAGGCGATTCTCCATTATTTTCTTTAACAAGCACTTTTCTCAACTGCATAAATTTATCTTTTATTTCAAATTCATTTGGACAAACAATAGTACACTGACTGCACATGTTGCATGAAAAATATACTAATGGATCTACTTCATCCTTTTTAACTCTTTCAAATAATTCTTTTGGAGAATCACTATATTGATCTAACATAATACACTCTTTCATACATTCTTTACATTCGCATTCCAGACAGCGCAGTGCTTCACCTTTTGCTTCTGCAATATTGAATCCTAATTCTACTTCCTTAAAATTACTTTTTCTTTCTTCAAGGTCAAGCATTCTCATATCTATTCTTTTGCGAACTGGTTCTTCTCCAGTTAATTCTTTTTCAAGCTTACTTTCATAAGCACCTTCTCTTTCGCGATCTTTTTTAAGATCTTCATTATTTAAGTAACGATCAATAGATTTAGCTGCTTTTTTACCATGAGACATTGCTTCTACTGCTAATAATGGTTTACCAATACAATCTCCACCACCAAATACATTTTCTGCTTCTGACTGCATAGTAATCTGATCAACTTTATTAATACTTAAATCATCATTAACAAAAGAAGTGTCAGCTCTTTGCCCAATTGCAAAAATCACATTATCTGCTTCTATAGTTTTAAGATTATCTTCACAATATTCAGGATTAAAATTACCATCTTCATCAAATACCTGAGAACACTCTTTAAAAGTCATAGATTCTACATTTTTGTTTCCGTCAATTTTATGAGGACCCCAGCCTGGATGCATTATAATACCTTCTTCTTCTGCGTCTTCAATTTCCCAGGAATGAGCTGGCATTTCAGTTCTACATTCAAGACAGGCTACATGTATTTCTTCTGCGCCTACTCTCCAAGCGGTTCTGGCAACATCCATTGCCACATTTCCACCACCAATAACTACAACTTTTTTACCAATTTCAATTTCCTCATTTAGACCGGCTTTTCTTAAAAATTCTGCTCCTTCTAATACTCCTTCAAGATCTGAACCTTCAACCGGAATCATAACTGCATTATGAGCACCTACTGCTACAAATACTGCATCATAATCCTCTTTTAATGACTCAAATTGGACATCTGTACCGACTTCAGTGTTTAAATGAATATTAACACCTAATTTCTCTAGAATGCTGTATTCTTGATCTATTACAGCTTCAGGTAATCTATATGCTGGAATACCTACTCTCAACATACCACCAACTACTGGCAGAGACTCAAATATTTCCACCTGATGTCCCTTTTTCTGTAAATCATAGGCAGCTGTAGCACCAGCTGGACCGGCTCCAATTATCGCAACTTTTTTTCCTGTTGCAGGAGCTGTAGATAAATCCCATTTTTTGGGATCATCTGCCATGTCTGCAGCAAAACGTTTTAGATTTTTAATTGAAAGAGCTGCTTCAATTTCTCCACGCTTGCATTCTTCTTCACAAGGATGGGCACAAACTCTTCCTAAAATACCTGGAAAAGGAGTGCTTTCCCTGATAAGTTCTAAAGCTTCTCGATACTTACCTTCCCCTATTAGAGTAACATATCCCTGTACGTCTATATTTAAGGGGCATCTTGACTGACAGTAAGGTGATTCATCTGCTAAACAGTCGTCAATAATCTCATTAATTTCTTTAACCAATTTTTCGCTTAATTGCACTTAATATCCTCCTTATAATGAATGCTATTTCTTTCACAATACAATCTAAAAAAATATTTTACAATTATTATTATAACTTGATATCATATTTTTGTCTTTGTTAACCATCTATAAATTATATCAGCTTTTTTGTTTAATAACACAAAAATGCTCAGTTATAGCTTCTGAGCATTTAAATATCTATTTTTTGTATATTTTTGGAATATATTTAGTGTCTATTCTTTATTAATAATTATTTTTTCCATCAAAAAACCAATGATAAAAATTGATGTTAAAGTAAAAATAAATCTAAGAATAGAAAACTTTAATCCAATAAATTGAATTTCTATTCCTAACTGTGGAACTTTTAGTGAGGCCCAAACTCCTAAAAATATTATTACATTAGATAAACTTGCTTTTTTACGCAAAAGTTCAGCAGCAATTGGAAAAGCAATATACATAGGTCCTGTTGGTAAAGTTCCCAAAAAAACTGCTAAAAATTTTCCCTTAAAAGAGGATTGCTCTCCTAAATACTTTTCAACCAAAGTTGAAGGTACCCAGCGATCAGCCAAACCCATTATTACAAGTATTGCTGGAAAAATCATTACCATTTCTTTTAGATACCTTAGAGACATAGAAACAGCAACTGGAAATCTATCAGGAAAAATAAAACTAAAAACTGTCAATATAAATATCCAGAAAATTAAAGTTATAATTGTCTTTTTTAGATTTTCTAATACTTTAATTTTATATTCTTGCACCTTAATTTGCTGTTTATTTTCTTTTTGATTGTTTATATCTTCTGCTGCTACCATTACATAAACACCCCGATCATAAATGAAATTATTATTGCAAAAATTAAAGCAAGACCGTTTCTATAAATAGTTATCTTTTTACCAAGTTCTTCTATTTCAATAGGAATTGTAACAAATCCTACCATTGTTAAAGTTGTAATAAAAGCAGCCACTGGTGTATAAGAAGCACCTGCATCGATTAAAGAACCAGCTAAGGGAAGTGCAATCAAGCTCGGAATCATCATTAATGCTCCAAATAAAGCTGCTGCCCCAACTTGAATTAAAGAAAAATCGCCTCCTAAAAACTCTTTGATTAATTCGGGAGGTAAAAAAGCAAAAACAATTCCGATAATTGCAACTAAAGAAATAAGTTGTGGTGCTAATTTTAGACTTTTAAGTAAAGATATTTTTAAAGCTTTTATTGATTTTTCCCTATTTTTTATAAAAGAAAAAATAAGTAAAAATATAGTAAATGTATTGATAATTATTGCGATCATAATTTAACCCCCTGAATTCGCTCCTTGATTATATCTTATATTATATCATATTATAATTATAATCAAATGTTCATAATTTTTCAGTGAGTCATATCACACTCTTATCATTTTATTAAATACTTTTAAAAAGACGAATCATCACTTAACCAATGATTTCCAGCTGTTTTAATTGCTACTGCTCCTAATGGAGCTGTAACAATAATCGATAAAACAGCCAAAGCAAGTATTAATTCTCCCGATGCTACACCTGCTGCTAAAGGAATTGCTCCGATTGCTGCCTGTACTGTAGCCTTAGGAGTATAAGCTAAAACACAAAAAGCTCTTTCCTTTAAATCAAAATGGGTTCCAGCTAGAGATATTAAGACACCAATTGATCTTGCGCTTAATCCAATTATAATAATTATTATTCCAATTAATCCTGATTCGAAAGCTAAGTTGATATTTACTTCTGCCCCAATTAAAACAAACAACATTAATTCTGCAAAGATCCAGATTTTATTGAATTTTGAAGACAGACGCTTTCCTAAAGTTGAATAACGCTCTTGGATTACAAATCCAATAACCATTATCCCCAGCAAAGTTGCTACAGGGACAATTCCGTTCAAAAGATGTTCAAAAGAATTCATTAAAATACCAAAACTTAAAATTAATAGTGCTTTTTTTGTATCACGAATATGATATTTTTTAAAAATATAGATTAAAAATAGAGCAATAGCTGTTCCCAGCATAATTCCTAGTATAATTGCAATTGGTACATTCAATATTTGTCGAATAATATTAATTTGTTTTCCACCATAAATACTTAAAAAAGCTGAAAATATAGTAATTGCTACTACATCATCAACAGATGCACCAGTTAGAATTAAGGTTGGCACTCCTTTTTGGACACCTTTTTTCTTATCAATTAGGGCCAACATTTGGGGAACTACTACAGCTGGTGAAACTGCTGCAATAATAAAAGCTAAAATTCCTGCTTCAATAAATGGAAATTTCAATAAATATATTGCTGCTAAAATAACAGCTGTTCCTTCCATAAGACCAGGAATGAAACTCAACTTAACTGCAGGGATACCTACTTTTTTTAATGTTTCTTTTTCTATTCCAAGACCAGCTCTGATAAGAATTACTATCAATGCTATCATTCTTAAATCAGAAGAAATATTTAATATATCTTTACTAATCAAATCAAATCCGTATGGACCTAGTAAAATTCCAATTAAAAGCATCCCTAATAAAGCTGGCAGCTTAATTTTATTAAAAAACCGACCAAATAATAATGCGAATAAAATAATTAATGCTAAACTTAAAGCCAAAGTTATCTCTCCTTTATTTGAGTTATAAAATTATTTTGGAACTGATATTAATATATTTAAACATAAAAAAACTCCTATCTAAATAGGGAAATCCCTAAAAGATAGGAGCCATCATCTGTAAAATTAACAGAATTCAAAGGGGAGCTCCATCCCCTTAATTCATTTCATTTATAAATATTTTATGTAATTCTACATTTAAATCAAAGCCTAAATCTCTTAAACTATGATCAAAAGCCTTTAGAGTTCTGTATAATTTTTCTTCATAACAATTTTCGCCCATATGCCCAATTCTAATCAGCTTATTTTCAAATTTACCTAATGAAGCTGCAATCATCACATTATAACTTTCTGTCATCAGCTGATTTAGTTCCTGATATTCTATAGTCTCCGGAATTTCTATTGCTGTTACTGTGTCAGAATATCCGTTCTCAGCATATAAATTAAGGTTAGATTCATTAATAGCTGTTCTCACTGCTGAGGCTATCTTATTATGTCTCTCAAAAATTTCCTCATCTGCCAGCCACTTATCTAATGCAGCATCCAAAGCATATATATCACTAATTGCCTGAGTATAAGGAAAATATTTTTCTTCATACCAGTTCTGCCAGAGCTGTAAATTTGTATAATAACCTCTAACTACAGTTTCTCTATTATTAACTGCGTCCCAGGCTGCATCACTAACACTCATAAAAGTAAGGCCAGGGGGAACTGAAAGACATTTTTGAGAACCTCCCAAAATAATATCAATACCCCATTTATCAACTTCTATCGGCACTCCTCCAATTGCAGAAACTGAATCTACAACAGATAAGATATTATATTTGTTTAATAAATTAGTAATTCCACCAGCATTATTTATAATCCCAGTCGGAGTTTCACAGTGAACAAAAGTAGCAAATTTAAAATCATTTTCTACTGCCAACTTTGATTCTAATTCATCTATATTAATTTCTTTATCATATGGGAATTCCCACCTTGTGACATCTGCTCCATATAAGTCAGCAAAATCTGCAAATCCTCTACCAAAGATTCCATTATCTAAAACTAAAACCTTGTCCCCGGGCTCAATTAAAGAAGCACAGGCAGATTCTAATCCTAAAATCCCTTCCCCACTCATAATAATCACATCATTTTTGGTTTTCATTACCTGCTGTAGTTTTGAACTAACACCAAGATAAAAATCAAAAAATTCAGGATCAAGATCTGGGTTGGTAATTTTTTTGCTCATTGCCCGTCTAACTTCTTCGCTGACTTCAGTTGGACCGGGTGTCATAATTAATAAATCACTCACAAAAATCACTCCCATAATTTTAAGGTCTAATATAGATTTTATAACTTTTTACAGGAGATTGTCAAGCTAAATAAAGCTAAAAACTGCTGCATCATTTTCCATTTAAGTCGATTATCCTTAACTTAACACTCTAACCTCTTTTATTAACAATAATTCAATTATTTTTAAAAAGAAACTAATAAAACTTATAATAATTTTGCTCTATCTAATAATAGATTATTTTATTTATAGATCTGTTTGCAATAAAAGAAAGTGTTTATTATACTTGAAATGAAATAGATAGGTGGAGGTGATCTTAATTACTACAAAAGAAAAAAATAATGGGATAAATAATAAAAAAGATAAAGCTATTCCATTTATTATAAGTAGTTCTTATCTCTTAACATTCCTAATTATTAGACTAGCTGTTATAATCGCTGGGTCTGCTGGAAGTGCGGCTTCAACTGCTGCCAAGACAGGAGATATACAGTTTTATATCGGCACAAATATTATACTTTTTGGATATCATATTCATCATTTATATATTGGTATAGTTTTAATTGCTTTAGCTGGCTGGTTTTCTATAACACAAACAGCATCTACAGATCGTAAAGATAATGCATTAATGTATGGGATTGGTTTAGGGTTGTTTATGGATGAAATTGGTTTATTATTAAGTTGGGGCGATTATTGGCACAGCACTACTTATCTATTAAGTTTACTTTTAGGTGGAGTTTTTATGAATATAATCTTTTTTCCAGATTTTTGGAAAGATTTAAGACCTCATCTTAAAAATTTTAATCCCAAAAATAAAATTCTACAACATTATGACTCAAATGTTTTAATCACGGGGGTGGACAAATTGGCAGAAGGAGTAGATAAAACTAATAAAATAACTTTAATATTTTCAGGTTTAATTTATATTATTGTTGGAATGCTAATAATTTCTAATCCTGAATTAGTTTATTACTGGGTAGCAGGAGGATTTTTTCTGCAGGGATTAACTAAATTTGTTGAAGCATGGAAAGCTTAAAATGATTATTAAAAAATAATAAAGCTCTATTAGAATTTAATTTCTGATAGAGCTTATAAATCTACTTAGCTATCTTATTTAATTAATATTACAAAAAAAATTCTTTTTAATTATTAAATCAACATAATTTTGGTTATATCAATGGAGCCGGTGACAGGACTTGAACCTGCAGCCTGTAGTTTACGATACTAATGCTCTGCCAGTTGAGCTACACCGGCATTTATCAAAAGGCTAGTACTATTCCACCTTCATTAGCATAAACTGTACTAATGCCTGCTGTTTCTACTATAATAATTTCTCTAAAATTATATTTCTCTGCTGCCTGATCCTTAATATATTCTGCTTTTTCCAAGGCATTACAGTGGGCAATCCCAAGCACTTTCTCTTCTAAATTTTCTCCCTTTTCTCCAATTTTATCGATCAACTTACTGATTGCTCTCTTACTTCCTCTTGCTTTATCAAGAAGAGTTATAGTTCCCTCAGGAGTAGCTCCTAAAACCGGCTTAATATTAAAAAATGAAGCAATCTTTCCTTTTAGTTTTCCCATTCTACCAGCTTTAATTAAATTATCAAGTGAATCTAATACAAATAGAGTTTGCATTTCATCAATATATTTATCAGCTTTTTCTACAATTTCATCTCTATTTAAACCAGCCTCAATTAATTCACCTAACTTATAAGCAATCATTGTTTCTCCAACAGTGGCACTAAATGAATTGAAAACTTTTACAAATTTATCTCCTGCTTCTTCTTTTAATAATTTTTTTGCAAGTACAGCATTTTGATATGTTGCACTAAGTTCTTTAGAAAGAGTAACTACAAAAATATTCTGATATTTACGATATAAATCTAAAAAAGGTCCTGGCCCTGGACTTGCAGTTTTAGGGGCTTCACTACTATTTCGCATTGCAGCTATTAAACTTTCTCGATCCAGATTCTCATCATCAACAAAATGTTTATCATCAATATCTATCGACAATGGTGCTGTTGAAATATCAAATCTTTTTCTTAATTCTGCTGACAGATCACAACAGCTATCAACTATTATCTTAAAATCCATAAAAAATTTACCTCCAACATATTTGTATTTTAATAGTGGTATTCTAGTATATAATTTTATCTCTATTAATAATAAAAATCAACCATTTATTGAAATTTCATTGCAAATAAGACATAGAAAAGCCCCGACTAAATTAATAGCCAGGGCAGTCTTACATTATCATATTAAATTATATAACATCAACATTCTCTGCTTGAGGTCCACGATCTCCTTCAACAATTTCAAATTCAACTTCCTGACCTTCTTCTAAAGTTTTAAAACCTTCCTGCTGAAGAGCAGAGAAATGTACAAATACATCGTCACCGTCTTCTCTTTCAATAAATCCATAACCCTTTTTCTCATCAAACCACTTTACTTTTCCTGTGTAAACCATATTAATATCTTCCTCCTAAATTTAACCTGAGTATGTGTAACTAGTTTAGAATACTCAGTGATTTAAATATATCATTATTGTTCTAATTTGTCAAATTTTTCTGACTCATGTGAAAGTTAATTTACTTTTAGTAAATCATGTCCTATGATATAATTTTAAAAGGAGGTAATTTGATGCTAAATTTTATATCTATAAATTTCATTTTTAATAATATTAATATTTTATTTTTAAGTACAGGATTTCTAATTACTCTTTTTACTCTACTTTCTAGCTGGAGTAAAATCAAACAATATAGATTATTATTTTTGTCTTTGTTTTTTTTATTTTTTATCAGCTTTAGTCTGGTTATTACTACAAAAAATTGGTTTATTTTTATGATTGGTTGGGAACTTGCTACATTAACTACTTCACTTATGCTTGCCTGGGATGATAAGAATATAGCCTGGGAATATTTTGTGATTCAATTTATAGGTGGTAGTTTTTTGATTTTAACAGTTTTAACTGCCTATACAAATGGGTATCCATACATTGGAGCAATAAATGAGCTATGGCTGCAGATAATGTTTATTATAGCATTAGGAGTTAAAAGTGCAATTATTGGACTTCATAGTTGGCTTCCATATATCTATAAAAATTCATCTGCTGGCTTTTGTGCTCTTTCTTCTGGATTAGTTGCAAAACTAGGATATATCACTCTTTTAAGAATTATAACTGAAGGTAATAGGTTTTTACTTTATTTAGGTATGATTATGATCTATTATGGAGGAATTAAAGCTCTTGAAGAAAAAAATTATAAATTGATTTTAGCATATAGTTCTATAAGTCAATTTGGTTTTATTACACTAGCCATAGGTAGTGGTAACATTTATGGATATTATGGTGCTGTTTTACATATTATTGCTCATGCTTTTGCTAAATCGACTCTATTTAATGGCGCCGGAATTTGGATTCAAGAATTCAATTCTACATCAATTTTTAATTTTAAACGCTGTGAAGTAAGGCAGAAAATAAATGCATTCAGTACTATACTTTCTTTTTTTTCTTTAATGGCATTTCCATTTTTTATAGGCGCTATAATAGCAAATATTTAATAAAGTATTCTTTAAGTTCAATTCCGATGTTTGAGTTTTTGCTGCATTTAGGAAGCATTCTGACAGTTGCCTATGCTTTAAAAATATTATGGATTATTATTTTTAAAGATCTTAAAGAATCAGAATTTGATTTTAAAACTAAAATCAAAAGCAACTATCAGCCAACTTTCATTGAAAATCTAGCAATTTTAATCCCATCTCTATCGTTAATCATCTTAGCTATTACAGCAAATATATATTTAAGTCACCAATTTAATTTCAATTACTTATCAGGTTTTTTCACTACTTTTATTTATCTAATTATTGCTTATTTGATTCGTTTTCCAATTATGTCTAGGATTAACCATTAAAAACTCAATTAATTTTTTATTATCAAATTATTATTACCGAATTAACTTTTTAATTACATTTTAAATTTTGAAATAGTCTTTGATAATTTTTCAGCCATCGCTGACAATTCTTTGGAGGCAATTATAATTTCATCTGTAGCAGCATTCTGCTTCTGACTTGAAGCCGCAACTTCTTCAGCATTAGCAGCTGCTGTCTCACTTGCAGAAGCAATTTCTCTAATTGCTCTATCTACATCATCACTGTTTGCAGCCATTTCTTCAGCTTTATTGTTTATATTTCTAATTATTCTGCTTAAAACTTCAGCTGTATGTTCAATATCTTCAAATGCTGTTCCGCTTTCTTCTATAGAATTAACACTGGAATCAACTACATTTCCTGTTTCTGCCATATTTCCTACAGAAGCCTCTACATCTTTTTGAATACCTTCTATTAATTCTGTGATCTCATCTGTAGCTTTATTTGATTCTTCTGCCAATTCTCTAATTTCATCTGCCACAACTGAAAAACCACGTCCAGCTTCACCAGCCCTTGCTGCTTCTATTGCTGCGTTTAAAGCAAGTAAATTAGTTTGAGATGAGATATCTTTAATCAACTTAACAATTTCCCCAATTCTCTTTGAAGATTCAGCTAGTGAATGAATAGCCTGTTCCACTTGTTCTGAATTGTTCTTAACTTTATTGATTTCAGCAGCAGATTTATCAATTGCCTGATTTCCTTTTTCTATATTCTCCATTACATTTACTGATTGTCTATCCATAGCATCCGAAGAAGTATTAATCATAGTGATTTGTTTAATCAATTCGTCCATTGTAGCTGAAGTTTCTTCAACTTGAACAGATTGCTCTTCAGTATTAGAAGCTACTTCCTGAATAGCTTTACTAACTTCATCTGCACTGGCTCCAACCTGATTACCGCTAGCAGATAATTCCTTGCTTGAAGCTGCTACTTGATCTGATACATCTCTAACCTCTAAAATCATAGATTTTAAACTATTTATCATTTCTGAAAATGAATTCGTTAGTTTGCCAATTTCATCTTTGCGTTTCAAATATTTATCTTCAATATTTAATGTGAAATCACCTGATGCAATTTTTTGTGCTGTTTCAGTAACGTAATTAAGAGGATTTGCTATGTATGTAGCAATTATGATTGCAACAATTATTCCAATTACTAAAGCCACTACAGAAATTATCAAACTACTCTTTTTTAAATTATTAATTGCTCCCATTACTTCTGATCGATCTGCTGTCATCGCCACAGACCAGCCATTAATTTTCACAGGATTATATGCTATTATTTTTTCTTGATCATCAATGTTGTAATTAACAACTCCACTTTTTTTAGCTATCATACTATTACTAATATCAACTAATTTCTGGTTTTGGGTTGCTAAGCTACTGTTTGCTATGTATTTTTCTAATGGATGAGCTATAGTTTTTTTATTTTGGTTAATAATCCATCCATAACCTGAGCCATTAATATTCATTTCAGAAATTAATTGCTGTAAATACTCAGTAGAAACAGTTCCAATTAAAACTCCTACCTGTTCTCCAAAATCAAAAATAGGTACAGCAATTGAAATGACTTTATCCTCAGTTAATTCACTTTTTCGAGCATTTGAATATTTGACATTTCCTGTTTTCACTGCCTGCTGAAAATATTCTCTATCTGAAATATTAATATTTCCTCCCCCAACAACATTAGCTCTCCCATCTAGCCTAGCAACTATTATATTTTCTAATTCTGAATGATCAGCTTCTTTAAGATGTCTTTCTTGACTGCTCCACATCATAGTTTTAACATTATTAGAATCAGCTAAATTTTTTAAAAATATTTCTATACCATTTAACCATTCATTAATAGTATTTGAATTTTGTCTGGCATTCTCTTTAGCACTTGCCATTATTGTTTGTTCTAAAATATTTTCAGATTGATTATATAAAGTTAAAGTTGTTCCACCTACAATAAATATAATCAAAATTGACATAGCAATTAAAATTTTCCCTTTGATTGAGTTAAACATTTCTATCCCTACCTTAATTTTATTTAATTAATTAAATTTAAAAATATTATCAAAATTATCTAGATTATATTTAAATTATATCATATAGTTAAGACAATGCAATTTTCAGAAAGTAATCAACTCTTGCTTTTAATATTTTTCTATGTTAAAATAAATAATGTTGATGCCGAAGTGGTGGAATTGGCAGACGCGACGGATTCAAAATCCGTTATCCTCACGGATGTGTGGGTTCGAGTCCCACCTTCGGCACCATTTTTATATTAGAGATTATGACCGTTCTTAATTGAACGGTCTTTTTCTATTTGTCACCAAATGGTTACACACTAATGCCATTTAATTTATTATTATAATATTAATTTACAAACTATCAATAAAAACGAAAGGAATTAAATATTATGAAAGCTGATTTAATCGTTGCAGGTGCTGGGCCAGCAGGACTTTTTGCTGCAATTCAAGCTGCAAAAAATCATCAAAATAAAGATATTATAATTCTAGAAAAGAACTCTAGTGCTGGAAAAAAACTTTTAATAAGCGGCTCTGGACAGTGTAATTTGACTCATGCAGGAGATATTTCTCTTTTTTTCGACCATTATGGAGAGAATTATACTTTTTTAATGGGTCCTCTTTATACGTTTGATAATCAACAACTAATGCGTTTTTTTGAAAATAGAGGAATTGAATTTAGAAAAGCAAGAGGCGGTAAAATTTTTCCTAAATCAAATAAAGCTTCAGATATCTTAAATGTTTTACTAAAAGAAGCTAAATCAAAAAACATTAAAATTATATATGATACAACTATAAAAAAAGTTAATTATACGAATAAATTATTTGAAATCAAAAGTGAAAATGAAGTTTATAAAAGTAAATATTTTTTACTTGCTACAGGAGGTAAATCATTTCCTAAAACAGGCTCAACTGGTGATGGATTTAAAATTGCTAAAAATTTAGGCCATAAAATTGTTGACCCCAGACCTGCACTAGCACCAGTAGTTATTAAAAATTATCAATTTAAAATGTTAAGCGGCATTTCTTTAAGAAATAAAAGAATTTCTCTTTGGCGAGATGGTCAGTTACTTAAAAGCTGGTCTGATGACCTGCTTTTAACTCACCGTGGTCTTTCTGGACCAGGAATAATAAACTATTCCCGTTATATGAAAAAAGGTGATTTGTTAAAAATCAAGCTGCTTAAATATAGCCAAGAAGAATTAGAAAAAAACCTCTTAAAAAGAATTGAAAGAGAAGGAAGATTAAATTTGCTAAATCTTTTAATTAAATATCCGCTGGCACAGAGACTGATTGAAAAAATACTTGAAATAGCAAATATTGATGGCAGCCAGAACGCTGCTCATTTAAGAAAAGATCAAAGAAGAGAAATCACAGAATTATTTTCAAGTTTAGAATTTGAAATCAAAAGCCTAGCAGATTTTAATCAGTCAATGGTAACAAAAGGGGGGATTGATCTCAATGAAATCAACCCTCAAACTATGGAATCCAAAATAATTAACAATTTATTTGCTGCCGGAGAAATTCTAGATATTGATGGTGATACTGGTGGTTATAATTTACAAGCTGCTTTTTCAACCTCTTATCTAGCAGGAAATAGTATTTTTGAATAAATTATAATCTTATAATGTAAATTGTGAAACCATTTTATTCAATTTTTCTACCATATTTACAAGGTCTTCTGATGCGCCAACGACAGTTTGAGTAGAAGCTTCCTGTTCTTCACTAGAAGCAGCTACTTCTTCAGCATTTGCTGCTGCCATTTCACTTACTTCTGAAATTTGATCTACTGCTTTTTTTACGTTTATACTATTTTTATTCATTTTTTCGACTTCATCTCTAATATTTTTTATTAAACTCTCTAAATCTTCTGCCTGAGTAGTAATTGCAGTAAATGATGAAGAAGTCTTATTAATTGCTTCAACACTTTCTTCAACTGTAACTTCATTTTCATTCATATTTTTAACCGCTGTTTCTACATCTTTCTGAATCGATTTAATTAATTTAGCAATATCTTTAGTTGCTTTAGATGATTGTTCTGCTAAACCTCTAATCTCTTCTGCTACAACTGAAAAACCTCTTCCAGCCTCACCCGCTCTAGCCGCTTCAATGGCAGCATTTAAAGCAAGTAAATTCGTCTGTTCAGAAATTCCATTTATTAAGTCAACTATCTCTCCAATTTCTTTTGAAGATTCACCTAATGAATTTATAGCTGTTGCTGTAGTTTTAGTATTATTTTTAACCCTAGAAATACTTACTTCAGTATTTTTTAAAGCCTTATTACCTGATTCAATATTATCCATTACGTTTTCTGCTCTTTGATTCATTTTAGCTGAACTATTATTAACTGAGTCAATTTGATCTCTTAATTCATTAATAGTTGCAGAAGTTTCTTCAACTTGAGCTGATTGTTCTTCTGCACCTGAAGCTACAGTCTGCATTGAATTACCAATTTCTTCAGCTGAAGCTGATAGTTCTTCGCCTGTTGCCGTTAACTCCTGACTAGACGCAGCGAGATTGTCTGACATTGAACTAATATCTTTTAACAAGTTTCTTAAAACATCTGCAAATTTGTTAAACCAAGCTCCTAGTTTTTCTATTTCATTTTTATTAACTCTTTGATATACTTTACACTCAGTACAGTCTTCATATTCACCAGTTTTAATTTTAGGACAGTGAACCTCCTTGCCAAATTCAGGTGCATATGAACCTACATCAAACCAGCATGTTACACCATCTCGTTCAAAATCAGGACAGCTATCCTCAGCACAATCCATAATCTCTGAACAATTAACAGTTTTTATAGGATAAGAAACATTTAAATTACCTAATGCTAAAGAAGCAAACATCCCCTCAAATCTTTCTAAAGGATCAAAAATTCTTTTTGCTACTAAAAATGTTATAATTAAAGTTAATATAATTCCAATTAATGAAATAATTAATGTATTTCTTGTTAATCTATTATATGTATTTGAAATTTGCTGGCGATCAAATGCTATTTTAAAAAAACCGCTAACTTCATTTTTGTAATCTCTAAAAGGTATTAATAACAAATTAGTATTATCTGTATTTTTAATTACCTTTTCTCCAGATTTAATTTTTTCAATATCTTTATCTTGTATCTCATAATTATCAGAATCAGAAGTACTTGCAATCCACTCACTCTTACTTTGATCCCAGGCCACATTTTCTTTATCAGCAAGCGAATATATGTAATAATCACCAGGAAAATCGTTTTTTATTTCATTTAAAAAGCCCTTTCCTAAACTAACACCAAATTCCACTGTTCCTAAATGATCACCTCTATATTCCACAGGTGAAACTACACGTAATCCATATCCCCCACGACCTTCTTCAATACCCGATACAAGTTCCTTCTCTGAATTAGCTTGATTAACCGTTAAACGGAATGAAGAAAGATCATCGCCATATTTACTTGGATTATGCAGCCTTAAAAAAGAAGTAGAATTTGGAAGATGAAATTGAAACTGTGCCATTTCTTCACTTATATCTTGGTAGGAATCAAGCAGCATTGACCTTAATAATTCTCGATCTCGATCAGCAAAAGCTGCCTGAACCGCTGTGTTTTTTGCAACCAGTTTTACTGCTACTTCTCCTTCTTCTAATAAATCATCTAGTTTGTTATTTACTGTTTTTGAGATAGCATTCAATTTTTCGACTTCTTGGTTTCGTAATTCATAACCCATACTATTAAAAATATAAGTACTTAAAATAATAATGATTATTACCATACTTATACCAATACTTAATAATAATAAATTTCTTAAAGATAAGTTAGACATTATTTTATTCATTTAATTTCCTCCATTATTTTTTTAATAATATATACAATTTTTAATAAAAAATTATAATATATTTAAAAAAGTTTAATTTTTACTTTTTTTTATTATATTATAAAAATATAAAATAATAATAATTATTGCAAATTTAAACCTATTAGTAATTTGTTCTTTATTATTTATTCAAATCCTGCTTTTATTTCTAAATTATATAACTAAAAGTAAAAACACCGGTCATCTGAATTTCATCAGACAACCGGTGCTCTTAAAATTAATCTTAATACCTATATATCGCTGAAATATCTGATTTTCCTGGCATTTCTTCTTTCCCTATTGAAAATACAGTCCCACCATTTTTTATAGTCTCAACTGCTGCATAATTATATAGGTCATAATCTTTATTATTTTTCATGATTTTAATTTCATTTTCATCTTCAACGAAAACTCCAGCTTTTTCGGCCTTTTTATTAATTAATAAAGTATCAATTTTACTGTAGTTTGCTGCTTCAACAATATCTTCTAGCTTATCTGAGGTTTTATCACTTGCTTTAAGCTCTAAATATTTTTCTTTAACATTTTTTATATAATCATTAAGATGGGGTTCTACAAGCTCCCAACTCTTTTCTCTGAGTTCTTTTTTGTTCATTTGTTTTGTATTACCACTTAAATTATCATCTAAAAGCATATCATAATTATTAATATTTTTATATAAAGAGAAGACACTATCATCAGCGGCAATAACCAAATACCTATCTTCTTTTAGTTCCAGGTTAATAACTCTATCTATTTCTTTAAGATAGTGTATTAAATCCTCATTATCGTCATCTGAGGCTCCTCCCTGACCATGGAAAACTGCTGATCCACCAGCTGTATTAACTGATTGATGTTTTTCAGCTGCTTTATCATCTAAATTTAAAAATTCTGTGATATTAAGAGGTAACTCTTCTAATTCAACTTTTTCAATATTATTGCGACTGCCCTGATAAAGAGAATTATGATTTGGACTTAAAGCCAACAAATAGTATTTTTGATTGTTTTGGAATTCTGAAATTAATTGTTTGAGATTAAAGTTATAACTTACATATGATTTATTATACGTATCAACTTCAAGTTTGAAATAATCAAATCTGTTTTCAGAAATAAATACTGCCAAACCCTCTTTCTGCTCCTGCCAAAAAGTGCTGTCAGCAGCCAAAGCATACGCTTCTTTTAAAAAATTATCAATATCTCGCTGCTTAAAACTCCAACTATTTTCGAGTTTTTCTTCTACCTCCTGCAGCAGATTTTTGAATTCAATTTCTAACTTTTTGAATTCTCCTTTATGCACAGCCTTAGTTGACATATAAATTGAAGTACAGGGACTCTCCTGACATTGAATAAAATCTTTTAAAACTTCCAGCTTAACTTCTGTCATAATTTTAACCCCCTATTAATTTAGATATACTACTCAATACTTCCTTTCATTTATCATTAAGACAATTAAGTTTTTAAAAATTAAGTTTTCTTCTCTAACCTTCTACTTATATTTTATCAAAAATTAAGAAAATTTAAAGTTATTTATTAACTTATAAACTGCCAATAGATTTTTGCTAAGGTCATAATCCCCTGTTTAATTGAAAATTGATTTAAAGCTGCTGGTGAAATTATGAGTTCATTACTTATCTTTCTACTAAAAAAACTATTATAATTAGGCAATAAGAGAGAATTTTTTTCAGCAAAAACTTTAAAATCGTGCTGATTAATATTCTGATTTAATATTAACTTGATAAAAAATAGTGAAGAATTATCTATACTTTCTATTCCTCTAAAATGGTCTTTAATTGTTTCTTCTAATAAGACTTTCCTGTTTTTTAAACGCTGTTTCAAATATTTTATTCTCTTATCCAAATAATTATTATCCAGATAATAACTTAAAAGATTATTAATTAAATTTTCTCCAGCCGAAAAATTATCTTTAGCTATAATATTGTTTAAAGAATAGTTATTTACAACTGATTGATGATCTAAGTTGCTTATTGCTTTTTTTCCTAAATAAACTAAACCTAAATTTAATCCTGTAAAAACTCTTTCTGTTAAAGCCTGAACTAAAATAATTTCTTCTCTATAATTGGATTCTAAAAGTTCTTTGATTTTATTATTAGTCTGATAAAGAGCGAAATACTCAACAATTATAACTTTAAATTTTAACATTTGTGCAAGCTCTAATAATGATTTTAATTTGGAAAGACTCCAGCTCAAAATACTTTTTTCAACTGATTCATCACTTATAATTAAATAATCAATAGTATTATTTTCTAAATAGTCCATTAAACTATCATAATCAGCAGAACTAACATTAAATTTAACTTTTTTGCCAGATAGATCAAAGTCAGCATCATTTTTAACATCTAGATCACTTGCATTTGAACAAAGAGAAGTAAATAGAGAATTATCATTGCCCTCTGTAAATAATAATTCATTATTTTCTCCAATCAAAGACATTAATATTTCTTGAAGTTGAATTTCCGAACTATAATAAAGTTTAGTTTTATCAATATTTTTATTTTTCGAATCCAAAAGCTTAAAATAACTTATTTTTTTATCTTTAATATTTTTAAAGATTTTACCTTGGAAATCTGAATAAAAACGGTCAAAAATTAAATCCCAAGCATACTCTTCCAAAAATTCAGCCCCATTTTCTGGGCCACTAAAATCAATGGTATTTTTCGAGATAAAAGATGTCTTAGAAGTTAATATTCGTAAGCGCTGATCATCACTGTTACTCTTTAAAGCTGCAGCAGGAGCAATATAGCTCCCACTGCCTTCTTTTTTATAAATTAAGTTTTCTGCGGCTAATAAGTCATACGCTTTAACAACAGTTTCTGCATTTACACTTAGACGGGAAGCAAGATTCCTAATTGAGGGCATTTTAGTATCTGGTGTATATTTATCTGCCAATATCTCCGCTCTAATTGCCTCATAGATTTGGGTATATAAATTTTCTTCTCCATCTCTTTGTAATTCGATTTCAAACATTTTGCTTCCCTCCATTAATTTAATTTTTCTTTATTAACTCTCCAATTTAAAAAAATATTATTCAAATTATACAGCTTCATTTTTTCTTTTAAAGAACTTAATTCCTTCATGTCCTAATAAGAAGATAGCTCCAGCTAAAACAACTCTACCCCAATCTGCTATAGTTACTCCTGCAAAACCCAGGAATGAATTAATTGGAGAATAAATTACTAAGAGTACCATTGCAATTGAAATCAAAATAGAATAAATCATTTTTGTATTGCTAAAGAAATTCTTATTGAAAATACTCTCAAATTCATATCGACGGGACATAATATTAACCCACTGAGAAAAAGCAATTGTTAAAAATGAAATTGTAGTCCCTCTGGCATAAAGCTTTGTACCTTCACGAACTACTTCGCTTTGAGCATTAATAAACAAATAAAAGTTTGTAAAAGCCAGCCCCCCCATCAGCAGAGCCAAAAACATTATCTCACTAAAGCTTTGCTTATTGACTATATGCTCATCCTGCGATCGCGGGGGTGACTTCATTAAATGCTCAGATGCCGGATCAAAGGTCAGTGCAGTCAGTGGTAAAATCTCAGCTATCAGGTCAATTGAAAGAATCTGAATAGCCATAATTGGAATCGGAGTTCCTAAAATAGCTGCCGCTAAAAGACCTAAAAGTACAATTGTCAGTTCTGCTCCGTTTGTTGTCAGAGACGCAATAACAGTTTTCTTTAAGTTATTATAAATATTTCTTCCTTCTTTGATAGCATAAACCAGAGTTGGAAAACTATCATCAAGTAATATCAGCTCTGATGCCTCTTTAGAAACATCTGTACCCATCTGTCCCATGGCTACTCCAATATGAGCACTCTTAAGGGCAGGAGCATCATTAACTCCGTCACCGGTTACTGCCACAATTTTCTGCTGTTCTTTTAAATTCTTAACAATTCGCAGTTTATTTTCCGGTGAAACCCTGGAAAAAATAAGTGACTCATTCTTTTCCATCAACTGTCGCAGTTCCTTTTCACTCATCTCTTCTAAATCCTCACTAGTAAATACAGGTACATCCTGATCATCAATTGAAAGACTAATTTCTTTGCCAACAGCCTGTGCTGTAATTGCATGATCACCAGTCATCATATAAGTATCAATATGGGCCGCGTGTGATTCCTGTATGGCCTCTCTTACCCCTTCTTTAGGAGGATCAATCATTGCTACCAGACCAAGAAAAATAACATCCTTCTCAATTTCTTCTAAAACATAATCTGTCTCATCATCTTCTAATTTTCGGTAAGCAATAGCTAGAACACGCATTGCATCTTTAGAATATTTTTCATTTAACTTATTTAATCTTTCTTTGTCTTCTTCTGTAATCTCAACTACTTCCCCATCTTTAAAAATATGTTTGGAGACTGAAAGCACACTGCCTAATGCACCTTTCATCTTAAGATAATTTCCATCTTCAAATTCTCTGATTGAACTCATTCTTTTACGGTCTGAATCAAAACTAAATTCATGTAACTCGGGATTTTCCTCATCTTCTGTTGGAGAACGGGTACCTAACTTTGTGGAAAGAGTAATTAAAGCTGCCTCAGTTGGATCACCAATTGCATACCAGCCTGGATGTTCATCATCTGGCTCATGAATTTCTGCATTAGAAGCCATAGTAGCAGCATCAAATATAATTTCCATTTCAGCAATTTCTGCTTCAGTCAAAGGTTCTCCATCTTCACCTAAAAGTTTTCCTTCAGGTTCATAACCAAGACCAGTAACCTCATATTCTTTACCATCAAAATACACCTTTTTAACTGTCATTTCATTTTTAGTTAAAGTACCAGTTTTATCTGTACAAATTACATTAGTTGAACCTAAAGTTTCAGCAGATGATAATTTTTTTACAACTGCGTTTTTACCTGCTAGACGATCAACACCCTGAGAAAGAGCAACTGTCACCTGCATTGGCAAAGCCTGAGGCACAACAGCAACTGCAATCCCCAATGCATAAATCAAAGCAAAATCTAAACCATAACCCTGATAGATACTGACTCCAAATAAAGCCAAAGCAATAATTACAGCAAAAAAAGCAATTTTATTGGCTACTGACTGCAGTTCAGACTGCAGAGGAGATTTAGATTTATCTTCTTCCTGAGTCATAGAAGCAATCTTACCCATTTCAGTTTCCATACCAGTCCTGACAACTACCCCTTTGGCTGAACCGGAGGCAACTGTTGTTCCCAAATAGGCCATATTGTCTCGATCAGCAAGTGGTCTTTCCTCTTCGATATGATTTGATTCCTTCTCCTGAGGCATTGATTCACCTGTCAGAGAAACATCATTTGTTCTTAAATTAAATGCTTCAATTATTCTTAAATCAGCTGGAATCTTATCTCCTTCTTCAAGACTAACAATATCTCCTACAACTAATTCTTCCTGAGTGATTTCTCCAATTTGATCATCTCTAATAACTTTGGAAGGAGAGTTTACCAATTTATTTAAAGAATCCATAATTTTTTCAGCTTTATATTCCTGTCTAAAACCAATTAAAGAGTTAATCACTGCAATAATCATCATAATTGTTCCATCACGGTAACTCCCAATTGCAAAAGACATAACTGCTGCTACTAAGAGCAAAATAACTAAAACATCTTTAAATTGCTCAAAGAAAATTCTAACTAAAGATTTTTCTGCCTTAGCCTGCAGAACATTCTTACCATCTTTTTCTAACCTCTTTTTTGCTTCAGCAGCACTTAAGCCTTTTTTTGAAGTTCCTAAATCTTCTAGAACATCTTTGGCTTTATCTCTATAAAACTCTTTTTCTGCCATCTAGATCACCTCTAAATTATATTATTTTAGTATTTAATACTAATTATAACATTTTTTTAATGAATTAAAAGTTCATAAATTACTAATTTATTTTAAAATTTTCAACCTGAAAGTACTTTTCTCGATGTTCTTTATGGCCAGTTTCTTTTGCGAGTCGATAAATTTTATGATTTAAAAACTTCTTATCTTCCTGCTCTAATACATTTTTATCAAAACCACCTAAAATATAATGACTAAATTTCCAGACCTCTTCCTTGACATCTTTAGGACTTCCTTCAGCAACAATCACAAGCGCATCAATTATCGAACCTGCAACTGAAACATCCTGACTTCCATAGTGACTGAGCTGATAAAATGTTTTATAAAGCAAGTCCCAAAATGAAATGTCCTCTAAAATAAAGCAGAGTTCATCTTTTTCATTATAATAATAAGTGTTTTCTAAGTTAGCAACAGCAATCCTAGATAAAACCCATCCCAACTGATTAATGCAAAATATTGCAGTATTAGGATCATTAATTCCAGGAGAAATTGCTCTTAAAGCCACTTCTGTTAATTTTAAAAGTCCAAACTCTATATCATTTTTTTTGCTTCTCTCGTTGCTGATTACCAGCCTTTCCCTGATTTTATTTTTTATTTCTTCCAGCTCTTCTTCACTAAAACTCTCTGCATCCTCATTTAGCTGCCAGATTTTAAAAACAATTGTATTTTCTGTTACATAATCACCAATCATCTTTTCAGCTCGAATAATTATATCATATTGATCTGCCATTTTAGTTAATTCAATATCGTAAATAACCTGAATATAACCACTCTGCTGAGGATGAATCTCACAAAATTTGCGATCAGTTATTTCTTTTAAATTATCAGGTGGATCATTACGAATCTGATCATTACTGTTATTTCTTTCCTCTATTTTATCTACTATTTCAATGACCTCTTCTTTTAAACTTTCAATCAAAAGATTTACCTGGACAGAGTTAGCTGCATGATGAATAAAATAAACAAAATAACCTAAACATACAATTGCTACAATAACACCGATCATTGCAGAAAATATAATAGATTCTCCACTTCCCTGCAGGCTATCATCAATAAAAAGTAAGGTTAATATTGAATAAATAAAACCAGCAAGAAAAACTCCTAAAACTTTTAATGTCACTTTGTTTTTAAGGAAATCCTGCATTGTTCGTGGTGAAAATTGAGATGAATACATAGTAAGCACAACCATGATTGTAGAAAATGAAACTGTTATCATAGCAAACAAAGAACCAGCGATTGTAGATAAAATGGTTTTTGATAAATCATATGATGTGAAGAAAAATGCTGGTAAAACATTTACTAACGTTTGAGTATATTGATATTCAATAAAAATTACAATCATTGAAACTACAGCAGCAGATATTGCATAAATTGATGGAATAAAATATATTTTATTTTCTATGTTGTGAATAAATTTAAATTTCAATATAAAACATTCCTTTATATATTATTTTCTTAAATAATTATTTTTTATTTATCCTCTATCATTTAATTTCAACATAATTATTTAATCTCCTTTTTTATTGGTAATATAATAAATCTTATACTCAGATAAAAAAACCCCTTTCTAAAAAACAGATTCTAAATTAACCTGTCTAATAAAAAGGGAGGGGTATAACAATATTTATTTAGAAACAAAATAATGAACATACTAGTTTTTGAATTATTATTTTATTAGTCTTGCTTTGTCTCCTTTAGAAAATAAACATGCATTTGCTTCATCATAATCGATATGCATATTCAAGCTGTATTCTTCATTAACTCTAATAAGAACATCTTTAAAAACAACTGGCCTCTCAGTTAATGCTTCAATTGAAACAATATCTCCATCTTTAACTTCAAGTTTTTCAGCATCTTCGGGAGTCATATGTATATGTCTTTTTGCAATAATAACTCCTTCTTCTAATTTAATTACATTTTCAGCAGAAGCTATAAAAACCGAAGCACTATCTTTAATATCCCCTGAAAATCTTAATGGGGCATCAATTCCTAACTGAATTGAATCTGTTTTAGAAAGCTCTACCTGAGAATGTGATCTTGCCGGCCCTAAAACTGCTGCCTTTTCAATTATTCCTTTTTTCCCAATTAATTTTACTTTTTCTTCCGCAAGAAATTGACCTGGTTGAGATAACTCCCTTTTTGGAGTTAGTCTATATCCTTTACCAAAAAGCTGATCAACATGATCCTGACATAAATGAACATGTCTACCTGATGCTTCTAATGTTACAGTTTTTTCATTATTAGTACTTGATTTTATATCTTCTCCTAAAGTTTCTTTAATTATTTTTTTAATTTGCGCTTTCAATTCTGATTCTAACATTATTAATCACCTCTATATTAAAAATTTTCACTGCTAAACCATTAATCCACTTTCAAATTATTGATTTGAGATGTAATTTGATAATTTATCAATTCCTTTTCCAGTCAAAGAACTAGTTAAAAATATTTTTTCAGCTCCTGCCATTTCCAAGATATCTTTAGCGTATTCGATATCAGCCTCTTCTGCATCAGTTTTAGTTACAATCCCAATTACAGGTCTAGCAAATATTGAAGCAAATGTAGGTGGGAAAAAAAACTGGTCTGCAGTAGCATCGGCTATTAAAGCAATTATTTTAGCTTCTTGAGCAGCTGAAATTAAAGCTGTGTAATACTGTCTGTTTTCTATATATTCTCCCGGGGTATCTATAACTTGCTCTTCAAACTCTAAACTTTGGGTTCTAATATCAATTTCTTGATATTTTTTTCCCTTCAATACTCTTAATAAAGTAGTTTTACCGGCTTTTGTGCCACCAATCAAAATTATATCTTTCATGCCTTATGACCTCGTGATTTCTGTTATGTCAAAGCCTAAAACATTTTCTAATAAATTTAAAATATTTTTAAGAGCAGATTCAACACTTGATACTTTTCCACTTATTACTAAAGAACCACTAAAACGATCAATAAACCCAATTTTTATATCTGCATTTTTACTTGCAGAATCTGCAGCAATTATAGCCGCTTCACTTGGAGTAATAGTTAAAATTCCTAGAGCTTCGTGTTGTTCATTTAAACCAATTTTTTTATAAATATCAGCTGAAGGATGGGCAATTAAATGAACCAGAGTCACCTGTTTTCCTGGAACATATTCTTGTATTACTCTGTCTTTTCTATTATTTGATTCGGACATGTTATCTCCTCCAGAAATTAAGTTATTCATATTATCTATCCTTTATCAAAATATCAATAAGCTCTTCTCAATATTTTTATAATATCTTTTTTTTCTATAGAGCGTGGATTACTTTTTAACATTAATTTTTCTTTTAGAGCTAATTCTGCTATATACTCAAATTTATCTACTCCAAAATCATTTAAACTATAATCTAAACCAATATCTTTTTTGATTTTTTTTATTTCTTCTATCCCTTTACAGGCTGCTTCCATTTCAGTCATATTTTCAATATTTACCCCAAATAAATATGCAATATTAGCAAATTTAGCTGGATTGGCAATAATATTAAACTCCATAACATATGGCAAAATCATTGTATTTGCTAAACCATGAGGAATATTAAATTGACCCCCTAAAGGATGAGAAATTGCATGTACCAGTCCTAATCCACAGTTACTTAATGAAATACCTCCGAATAAGCTGGCAAGTGACATTCCTGCTCGTGCTTCCATATTATTTCCATTTCCTACAGCAGGTCTAAGATAGTTTTTTACCATCTCAATCCCTTTGGTTGCAATCATTTCAAAAGGCAAAACTGCAGCATGAGAAACATATGATTCGATACAATGACTTAGTGCATCCATTCCACCAATTGCAGTTAATTGTGGTGGTAATGTTTTAGTCATAATAGGGTCAACAATACTAATATCTGGCGCTAGATTTTCATCAGCTACAGCAAATTTCTTTTTAGTATTTTCATCTTTTATTACAACTGCTTTAGTAACTTCACTTCCGGAACCAGAAGTAGTAGGGATTGTAATTAAAGGTAATTTATCAACACTTATTTTATCGGCTAATTCCACATTTGAAAACGAAGCTCTAATTGCTTTAGCTGTATCAATAGGGCTACCTCCGCCAACTGCTACTAAAGCATCTACCTTATTTTCTAAAAGAAATTTAATCCCAGAATTGACTATCTCAATAGTTGGGTCCGGTTTTACTTGATCAAAAATAAAATACTCAAAGTCAGATTTCTTAAGTATTTTTTCAACCTTATCAATTAATCCAGCTTCTATAATTCCTTTATCGACAACTAGCATAATTCTTTTTACTCCAAAAGATTCTAAGCTATCATTTAATTTTTCTATTTTATTTTCACCAAATATTATTTTTGTTTTTATTTGAAATTCAAAATTAAATAAACTCATTAATCCACCCCCTACTGAAAATTAAAATACTACTCTACAAAAATGTAATCCGACTTATATTAGTGACCTTCTCAATTAAAAACTAATGACTTATATAATGGAAAAACCATCCACTAATACACATCTTCTTTTTCTAGTAAAACTTCTAGCAGAAGTTAATCCTTCTCCAGTAGGTCCTGCAATAGTAAAGGTAGCATATCCCTCTCCACCAGCTCCAATACCAGCATATGAAGGCGCATTTTTTACATAGATAGTTGTTTCAATTTTCTTTGCAAATTTTGTTAGATTATCTACATTTTTAGAATGAATAATTGCAGTATGACGATTCCCTTCTTCAATGTCAACTCCCATCTCCATTGCTTCATTAAAATTCTTAGCTCTAACTAGAGGAATAACTGGCATTAATTGTTCTTTTTGAACAAATGGATGCCTTAAATCTACATCGACAATTACCAAACGTAGATCTTCGCTTTTTGCTTTCAAGCCGGCTTTATTTAAAATAAAAGCTGCATCTTTTCCAACTAAAGCTTTATTAATTGAACCATCATCATTTAAAATTACTCTTTCTAAAGCTTTTATATCATGTACTAGCTGCGCATTTTGATTAGTCATCTCATTTAATAAAGAATCAGCAATGCTTTCTAAAGCAACAATAGCTTTTTCTGAGGTGCAGGGCAGATTATTATCAAAACTCGCCCCATTTATAATATCTTTTGCAACCCTTTTTAAGTCAACTGTGTCATCAACTAAAACAGGCGGATTACCAGCTCCAGCGCCAATGGCTTTTTTTCCTGACGAAAGAGCAGCATTAACTACACCAGGGCCACCTGTTGCAACGATCATTGCAATTCTGTCATCTCTCATACAACTTTCTACTGTTTGAAGAGTTGGCTCATTAACAGCAGTCAGTAAATTTTCTGGTCCCCCCGCCTCCATAATTACCTTATTTAATACTTCAATAATATATTTAGAAACTTTTTTAGCTCCTGGATGACTATTAAAAACAACTCCATTACAAGATGCAATCATTGATATAGCATTAGAAATAATAGTTTCTGTTGGATTTGTAACAGGTGCAATAGAACAGATTACTCCAAAGGGAGCTTCTTCTACAATTGTTAACCCTTTTTTTCCGCTAAAAGCTTCAGTTCTTAAATCTTCTGTACCAGGAGTCTTATTTATTGCTAAATTGTTTTTAATTATCTTATCTTCAATACGCCCCATATCTGTTTCTTCCACAGCCATTTCAGATATTTTTTCTACGTGTTTTGAAACGTTTTTTCTGATAGATTTAATAATTTTTTCCCTTGCTTCAGTAGAATAATTTAACTGAAGACATGCTTGTGCTTTTACTGCTTCAGCTATAGCTTCATCCATTGTTGAAAAAATCCCATAATTAATTTTAGTATTAAAATCATTAGAGTTCTGTTTATTATTTAGTGAACTTATTACTTGATTTACAATTTTATCTAATTCATTTTCCTTAATTTTCAATTTCTTTCCTCCTTTTTTAGTTACTTGTATATCTATTTTTAAAGAATTTAAACTTCAGCTTTAAAAATCACCTGAATATTTTTTTAGCTTATTATTTTTTTTGGAGTTAACTTATCAGTTGTTTCAACTAATAAATCAACAATACTTCGCACCTGATACTCTAAACTTAATTTACTAATAAAATTTTTGAATTCTTTAATAGTTTTTAAGTCTTTATTCTTAGCAAAAAGTTCTTCAGCAAGTTCAATAATAAAGCCCTGACCAACTGCTCTTGTTTTTAAATTAGATATTTGTTTAAAATCAAGACATAAACCAGCCTCATAAATTCTCATAATAATAGTACAGGCAGTTAGGGAAATAACTTCAGATAAATATTCTTTAAAATAATTATTTAAATACAAATCATTACAATCAGAATGTTTTTTTACCAAATCAGAATATTTGTTTTTATATTTATTATAAATCTCTTCAAGTAAATTTAATAAATAATCCTGGTAATCTTTTTTCTTTGGGTCATACTCCATTCCAATTATTGAGCTGTAATTTAATATTATATTTGATAATAATCTTGCCATATCATAAGATGCTGGCCCATACATTGCATATTCACTATCAAATATTTTAATTTTATCTTTACATACAAAAATATTTGAGGTATGTAAATCTGCATGAACTAAACACTGCTTTTTGCTTTTAAATATTGATCTTATTTTTTCAACTTCTTTTATAACAAATTCTTTATTTCTAAATACTTCAATTTTTTCTTTTAAAAGAGGATTTATCTCCTTATTTAAAGCTTCAAGCAGTGACCCCCTAAAAAGAAGCTTATCCCATACTTCAATACCTTTAGATTTATTAAAAAAATCAGATAATATATTAAAATCTTCTATTTCTAAAAATAATTTTGAAGTGAAAAAATCTTTTTTTGCTAAAAATTCACCTAGTTGTTTTCCCAGATGATCAAATTTTTTACCCCTGATAAATGCACTTCTTAAAATCTCAAACCCATAAATATATTCAATTAAAAGAATATTTTTTTCTCGATCAAAATAATATATTTTAGGTACATATCCTGGACAAATTAACCCCATTAACTTTATTGAAAAATACTCCGAATATATCCTCTCTTTAGGCAGTGGTATATATACATTATCTTCTGCAGCCTGCCTAACAAAAGGTAATACCTGTTTAAAAATAACCTTTTTATGATTCTCTTTATCTTCAAGTAAAATCAAATTATTAGCAAGACTATTTACACTTAAACTTTGAGAATGCAGGTTAGAGGCAGTAATTCTGCTGTTTGGTTTAAATAAATCTGTATTTTCCTTTATATATTTTGCTGCATCTTCTTTTTTAATCAGATCATTTAACAGCATCACTTAGCCTCCCCCAGTCAGTCCTTTTCAACTCTATACCTTTCCAGTATCTCTTTAAACTAAATTGATTTTACTTAGTGATATTAATTGTTTTCATTAAGAATATCAATAATTAAATTTTTTATGTTATTTTCTATAATTTTTTTAGCTTCTCTTGCTATAACTAATTCTTCATTTGTAGGAATTATATATACATCAACAGCTGAAGAATCTGAACTGATTTTTATTTCTTTTCCTCTACTTTTGTTCTTATCTTGATTAATTATTATTCCCAAATTTTCAAGATTGGATAGTATTTTAGCTCTAACATCTACTGCATTTTCTCCAATACCTGCAGTAAAAATCAAAAGATCAACTCCATCCATTAAAGCTATATAAGCTCCAATATATTTTTTTACCCTTCTACAGAAAATATCAATAGCAAGCTCTGCCCGTTTGTTCCCCTTTTCTGCAGCTTCAGTTAGTTCTCTAAAATCATTACTTAAACCAGAGATACCGAGTACTCCACTTGCTTTATTAAAAGCCTGATCTACCTCTTCAATTGTCATGTTTCTTTCTTTCATTATATATGGAATTATACCCGGGTCTAAATCGCCTGGTCTTGTCCCCATAACAAGACCTTCTAAGGGAGTGAGACCCATACTTGTATCAATAACCTTACCGTGATCTATAGCTGCCACACTAGCACCATTACCCAAATGACAGGTGATTATTTTCAGGTCATAATATTCTTTATTTAAAATTTCTGCACCACGCTCAGAAACATACTTATGAGAAGTCCCATGAAATCCATATCTCCGGACTCCATTTTCTTGATACCACTCATAAGGCAGAGCATAGAGAAAAGATTCAGCAGGCATTGATTGATGAAATGCTGTATCAAAGACTCCAACATCAGGAGTCTTAGGCATTAATTTTTTGCTAACTTCAATACCTATAATATTTGCAGGGTTATGAAGTGGAGCCAGTTTAATATTTTCTCGAAGTGCATCTATCACTGCCTTAGTGATTAATACTGAACCAGAAAATTTTTCACCTGCATGTACAACTCTATGGCCAACAACATTGATTTCATCCATATTTTCTATAACACCATGTTCTCTGCTCTGAAGAACTTCTAAAACGAGCTCAATTGCCTGGTTATGATCTTTAATATTTTCTTCAATAACTATTTCGTCACAGTTAGAAGTATGTTTTAAAAATGAAATTTCTTCGCCAATTTTTTCAACCAACCCTTGAGCGATAACTTTTTCATTTTTCATATTTATTAACTGATATTTTAAAGAAGAACTTCCACAATTCAGCACGAAAACATTCATAAACACCTTTCCCTTCTATGACTAATACACTTTTAATAAACCATTTTATAATAATGTCTTAAATACATCCTTATCTGGTGAAGAAATAAATACTTTATTATAAAGCATTCCATTGCCATAAGTTACTGCTTCAGCTGCATTTAAAGCCTGTTGGACAGCACTCACATCCCCAGTAAAGCTAACATATGCTTTACCTCCAAGCCCTGTTCCTAATCTAACCTGTATAAGCTTAACATCAGATGCCTTTGCAGCAGCATCTGCACCTATAATAGCACTCGGCATAGAGAAATATTCCAGTACTCCAACAGCATTAACAGCTTCTACTTCAGTTGTTCCATTAATAGCACTAATCAAATCTTCATGAATTCTTGATACTATCATATCGTCAACTAAAAATGGTCCTGAAGCTTCTTTTCCTGAAGAAATTGATGTTTTAACAGCACTCACATCACCCGAAATCAAAATTGTATATTTACCAGGACAATTCGGCTGGGCCAGAATCAAATCTACATCAGCAGCTTTTTTCATAACATCTGCCACTTTAATCCCCTGACTTATGGAATTAAATTCAAGCATGCCAATTGTTCTTATCATAATACCACCTCTGCACTTCTACTTATGATTACTTTAGTGTAATCTGCCTTTTTTACTGTTCCACTTATACTTGCATGAATATTAACACTTAAAGCATTTTCTTTGGCTCTGCCAATCAAATCTCCTCTTTCAACTTTTTGACCTTCACTTACAGCTAACTCTGCAGGTGCACCAATATGCTGACTTAAAGGAATTATAACCTCATTCACTTCTAATTCTAATAATTCATAAAGTTCCTGATGATTATATTTGGTTAAATCTAATCTTGCCATCTGTCTATCCGTCGGTATTTTTCTATACCCACGCATTGGATGAGGTTCATACTCAGTTTTATTGCTTTCATATTTTTCATCAACTTTTTCGATATAATACTCATTAACCAGTCTTGGAGATAACCCCATTGGACAAGCATAAAGTTCACATATTCCACATAAACAGCAAAGCTGAGCTGATTTAAAAATTTCAGCTGAATTAACCTCTTCATAAGCTAAGGCTCTCATTATTCTATGTGGTTCTAAAGCATGACCATTTAAATAACGCGGACAGTATTCTGTACAGAGGGTACACTGGATACAGGCAGCTTTTGCTTTATTTTTAATGTGTTCCATACTCTGCTGATTTCTTTCTATAACAAATTGATCCTTAGGAAGAACAATTACAGAACCATCTGTTTTTGTGATTACTGCATTATCAATATCATTTTTTTCAACTAAATTCTCGCCCATCATTGGGCCACCGATAATCACTGCAAATTCATCCAGAGTACTTCCGCCTGCTGCTTTAATACATTCTTCTACGGGAGTCCCAATCGGAACTTTTACTATTCTTGGCTCATTTACTTCTGCCAGAACTGAAACATATTTATCCATGACAGCTTTGTCCTGATTTGCAAGGTAACTATTATATATAGTTCCAACATTAGTAACTACACATCCAACTTCTAATGGAATGCCCATCTCAGGTACAACCCTTCCGGTAATATCTAAAACCATAGTATGTTCATCACCAGCAGGATAAAAACTTTCCATTAAAAAAAATTCAATATCATATCCCTTATCATCGATAACTCTTTTTAGGCATGCATATTCATTTTCATATTTTTTCTTGATTGCAAAAACTGTATGCTCGACTCCAATACTATCTGCAACCATTTTTACACCCTCAACTATTTCTTCAGGGAAATTACTCATCATAAATTTATCAGAGCGTAATAATGGCTCACATTCAGCTCCATTTATTATTAAATATTCAGCTTTAGTGTCATATTTAACGTGAGTAGGAAAACCGGCACCGCCAGCTCCAACCACCCCCGCCTTTGCTATTTTTTCAATAAGGCTCATATTACAACCCCTCTCAATACCTTAATCAAATCAAAAATCAGCTACACTTTATATTATTGAAAATCCATCTACTAAAACACATCTTCTTTTTCTAGTAAAGGTTCTTGCAGAAGTTATTCCTTCCCCAGTTGGCCCAGCAATTGTAAAGGATGAAAAACCTTCGCCACCTGCACCCAACCCAGCATAAGAAGGAGCATTTTTTATATAAATAGTTGTGCCAATTCTTTTAGCAAATGCTGTTAAGTTATCAACATTCTTGGAATGAATAATTGCAGAATGTCGATTACTATTTTCAATTTTAACACCCATATCCATTGCTTCTTCAAAGTTTTTAGCACGAACAATAGGAGTTACAGGCATTAACTGCTCTTTTCTTACCAGAGGATGATCTATATCAGTTTCAAAGATTACTAAACGCAGATCTTCATTTGTAGGTTTTATTCCTGCTTTTTCTAAAATATAGGCTGCGTCTTTACCAATATAATTTTTATTTATGCCGCCATCTTCAGTTAATACTAAATCTTCAAGTGCCTTAATATCTGTAACTAATTGAGCATTATTAGCTATCATACATGCAATTAAATCATCTGCAATTGAATCTAAGACCACTATTGCTTTTTCTGAAGTACATAATACATTGTTATCTATACTTGCTCCTTTAACAATATCTGCTGCTGCTTTGGAAATGTCTGCAGTATCGTCAACTAAAACAGGAGGATTACCAGCTCCAGCACCAATAGCTTTTTTACCTGATGAAAGTGCGGCATTTACCACACCATGTCCACCAGTAACAACCAGCATATTAATTCGTTCATCTTTCATACATTTTTCTACAGTCTGTAGAGTTGGCTCAGCAACTGCTGTAAGCAAATTTGCTGGTCCACCAGCATTAATAATCGCTTTATTAAGCATTTTCATTGCATATAGAGAAACCTTTTTAGCACCAGGATGTGGGTTAAAAACAACACTGTTACAGGCTGCTATCATACTTATTGCATTATTAATTATTGTTGGACTTGGATTTGTTGAGGGAGTGATCGAGCAAATTACTCCAAATGGTGCTTCTTCTAAAATACTTAAGCCATTTTTACCACTGTAAGCTTCTGTTCTCAAATTTTCTGTGCCTGGAGTTTTATTGATTGCTAATTTATTTTTTATAACTTTATCTTTACAGCGTCCCATACCAGTTTCTTCTACAGCCATTTCTGACATTTTTTCAACATGTTTTAATGCTTCATCTCGCATTGCTCTAATTAGTTTTTCTCTATCTTGAACAGAAAAATTAGCCTGGAGTTCCTTTTGAGCTTTTTTGGCTGCAATTATGGCTGCATCCATTGAGTTAAAAACACCATAATCTCCCGCAGAACTAGAAGATTTTTGGTCTAGTTCTTCTATTACTTTATTTATTATTTGAGAAAGCTCTTCTTTATTGAAATTCATCCTCCTACCTCCTTAAAAATATCTATAAACTATTAGTATAGCGATTATTAAAAAATTTCACTCCTGCTTCAGCTACAGACATATCTTCTTCAACCGAACCACCACTTACTCCTAATGCTCCAATAACTTCTCCATTTACTTTTAGTGGAAATCCGCCACCAAAAAGAACTATATTGTCACAAACAGTATCTATTCCATATAGCATTTTACCAGGCTGCGAAAGTTCGCCCAACTTATCACTTCTCATTTTCAAAGCATAAGCTGTATAAGCTTTAGCTTGAGAAATTTTTATACTAACAGGGAGTGCCCCATCCATTTTTTTAAAAATAATTAATCTACCATCATCTCCTACAATAGAAATAATCATTGGAACATTAATTTTTTCTGCTTTTTCTAAACATTTTTCAGATATTTTCTCAGCAATATTAAGATTTATTTCCATTTTAATATTCCTCGCTTTCCAAGATACTACAAACTCTCTCAGTAACAAAGTCAATTAAATATCTTCGATCAGATGTTCTGCTTAAAATATAGATTAAATCAGATAGTCTATTAACATAACTATGAACTAATTCAGAAAAGTCTACAGCTTCTATTAATTCTGCAGAAGCCATTCTTCTTTCAGCTCTTCTGCAGATAGTTCTGCTAATATCAAGATAGCTTCCCAATTCACTCTGTCCTGGTATTGTAAAACCATGAAAATCAAAATTGGATTGATAATAATCTAATTTTTTATCAATATACTTTAAATTTTCCGGAGTAATTCTCTTTTTATATTTTTTCTGCCTAGAAGCTAATTCTGCAGATAAAATGAATAAATCTTTCTGCACCTGACAGATAACATCTTTAATATCTTGATAAGGACATTTTATTCTGATTAATCCAAGCCATGAATTCAATTCATCTATAACACCATAAGCCTCAACCTGTGGATCAGATTTTAGTACTCTTTCTCCACTTAATAGACTTGTCTTCCCTTTATCACCTCTTTTGGTAGCAATAGAAGACATAGTTACCACCTCCTAGAAACTCGATTCATCGAGTTCAATTTCATCAATAATTCCTATTATTGCATGGTCTATAGGACTGCTTTTTAGGTGGTCTGTTAAACGTGCTGAACTTCCTTTAACTACAAGCACTGTTTCACCAATCCCCGCCCCAACACTATCAACTGCAACCACACATTTTTCTTTTCTAAATTCTTCGTATAGTGGACAAATAATAAGCAGCTTTGTACCTACTAAACCCTCATCTTTTTGAGTAGCTACTACATTCCCAACTACTTTTGCTATGAGCATATTATCATCCCTTTATTTTCTGCAATATCCCTAGCATATGGTGTAATTACAGCATCTTCTCTTACCTGTACGATATCGATATTTTCTGCCAGAGGATTTATTTCTCTATAAGTAATCACTTTTTTGTCTAAAAAAACTGTATTTTGAGCTGTTGGTCGACTTAATTTTTCATTTTCGGTTTCAAATTTTTCATGAACAGTCTCATTTGAATAACTCTCATCATCAAATATTTTTTGGGCTGTTTCGATAATATCTAAAGCATCAACTACTTTTATCCCATAACTCTGTAATTTTGCCAGATGTTTTTGATTATCTGATAACAGAGTCCCAGAAATCTTATTCAGGCCAAATTTCTGCCAGCCTTCACCACTTAAATCTGCTGCATTTTTAGCTGCAATAACTGGAATACCTAATATTAATGATTTAAATGTATAATAAATAGCATCAGTATCTAAAATATGAGAAGCTAATTTTGCAGCAGAATTCATTGTTAATATAGGAACAATAACTAAATCTCTATCTTTAATATTAGCTAGGGCCGCTTTGCCATCTACTATTTCTGCTCCTAATTCTGCAGCAATTTTTTGGCAATCTAAAATTTCTTCTGCACTTTCTGAAAAAATCAACTGCCAGTCTGGCTTTAATTTATTATCAAGTTTTTTTAACTGATCAATACTTTTTTGATAATCTATTTTACCTCCTGTAAAAATAGCAGTTATTTTCTTTTTGTTAAAATTTGAATTTGCATTTAAGTTAAGAGATTTTAAAACTTCTTTTACAATCCTACTTATCAATTCAACACTTACTTCAGCCATATTCTTACCTCCATCCTCAACTAACTGCAATAAAAAGCAATACCGAGGGGCGTTACCAGTAATGGTTGAGAAGGTTTAACTATCTTTAAACCTGTTCTATCTGCAAGAATTTTTTCTATGCCATCAATAGCACTTGTCCCACCGACAAGATATACAGTTTCTGCCTTATATTTTCCGATATGATTATTAATAATCGATGCAATCTTTTCTATAACTGGAATAACCATTGGGAAAATTTCTGATTGATGTTCAGGAGATCTTTTCATCTTTTCTGCTTTTTCAACACTTATATTCAAACCACCAGCTATAACAAGATTCAAATGGGTACCTCCAGTTGCTTCATCTGCAGTATAAACAACCTCACCTTCTTGTAAAATAGATATTCCTGTTGTTCCACCACCGATATCAACAACCACTCCCCTTTCAATACCAAGTACAGCTGCTGCTGCTGTTGGCTCATCAACAACATCTTTCACCTGAAAACCTGCACCCTGAACAACATTTTTAAATGTATCAATATCTCTATCGCCAGTACCTGGGGGTACTGCAGTTGCAGCACATTCAATTTTTCTATTTAATATACTTTCTAATTCTAATTTCATGTTTCTAACTATTTTCATAGCACCAATATAATCTACAACTAATCCATCTCTGACAACTGTACCTTCAGTACTGGAAGCTAAAATAGGTTTGTTTTCTTCATCAAGAAAAGTTAAAACAAGATTAGCTGTACCCAGATCAACACCAGCCTTAATTTTACCTTCATACTCTAATTTTTTTGGTTTATTTTCTATCAAGTCTGCTAATACATCTAAAGTATAATTTGCTTTTTCCACATATTTATCCATATTAGTTATAATCCTCCATCAAAAATTAAAAACTTTTTTTATTAATCCCCCCTCAAAATTATGATGAAGGGGGATTATATTTATAAGAAGATCTTATAATTGTGATTCATCTAACTCATCTTCTGCTAATAATTTAGGTAAAAGTGTTTCTACATCTTGATGTGGTCTTGGGATTACGTGAACTGAAATCAATTCTCCAACTCTACCTGCTGCTGCTGCACCTGCATCAGTAGCGGCTTTAGTTGCTCCAACATCGCCTTTAACCATAACAGTAATTAAACCTGAACCTATTTTTTCATAACCTATAAGTTTAACATTAGCTGCTTTAACCATTGCATCAGCAGCTTCAACTGCTCCAATAAACCCTTTAGTTTCAATAAGACCTAAAGCTTCACCGTTCATTTTTGTATTCCTCCTTCTATTTATTCATCTGTACCCATAATTTCGTCATAGTGAATACAGTCTGTTCTTAGTTCTCCTTTTCTACGCGGACAGTCTGGATCTCCACAGAGGTTACATATGTCTCCATCATCTTTTTCTATTTCTTCTTCTGATTCATCTTCTTCGTATTCTGATTCATCATCATCTTCTTCTAAATCGAGTTCTTCTTCAGATTCAAGAACTTCAGTTTCTTCTGTTTCTAGTTCTTCATCAGATTCTTGAGTGTCAGCCTCTATTTCTTCTTCCTGCTCGTCTAAATCAACATCTTTTAGTTGATCTTCGATATCCGCCTCCTCAGTTTCCTCTTTACTTTCCTTAGTTTCTACTATTTCTTTAGATTCTTCCGAGGTTTTTTCAACATTTTCTGCAAGATTTTTATCTTTTTTATATCCCACCGTATCATCGGTAAAGATCATTTTTTTATCGATATCCTGGTGAGGTCTTGGGATAACATGGGAAGAAAATACTTTACCCAATCTAGATGCTGCTATTGCTGCAGCATCGACTGCAGACTTGACTGCACCTATATCACCAGAAAACTTAATAACTACCATACCACCTCTGCTTATTTCATAACCAATTAATTTAACATTAGCTGATTTTACAGCTACATCTGCAGCTTCATAAGCAGCAAGTAGTCCAACAGTCTCAACCATTCCTATTGCAGTTCTGGACATATTCCCTCCTTCCTTTGCTAAGCTATTTAATTACTATTTTCTATATTTTTTAGTGTTTCCATTACTAGTTTTGTTATTTCTTTTACAGCGTCTGATTCATCGTTAGAATCTATATTTTTTTTAGAATCTAATTTTTCGTTGTTTTCAGAGTTACTGTTTGCTATATTTTTTTCTGCACTTTTTGTAGTATTTTTTTCTATATTTTTAGTAACTGAATTATTTTCTGTATCTTCACTTTTGCTGATAGTATAATAATCATCTTCTTTAGAAATTTCTTTAATCGGAATCCCTTTTACCAGTCTTGCTGCATTTGAGCCCATAATCTTTGCCTGAAAATATTTTTCAATCTTTTTTTTGAAAAAAGGATTGTCAACATTCATTTTTTTATGCTGAATTACTATCTGGTCATCATCTCCGACAGCAATTCCTACACCAAGTCTAGATTTCTGGGCTGCATCATGGGCAATTTGATTAACCTTATCTTCACTGAAATAAGAATCAAAGGGTATTCCTTCTTCTTCTAAACCATAACAGACATTATAAAAAAGATGATTAGATTCATACTTTTTCTGCAGCCCTATATAAACAGAAGGTTTATTTGATTGATCAACCATTTATGACACTTCCCTCCGTTTCAAGATAGGAAAGCACTAATCCAGTAGCTACAGCATTTCGGGGTCCCATTACACCTCTAATATTTCCACTTCCCGCAACTACACTATACTCAGAAAGTCGATTAGATATTAAGGTTGGAATTTCAAAATCTTTTGCAGAGCCGCCAACCATAACAACAAAATCAATATCTCTTATATTACCGGTTGGAATGATTCTTTTTAATGCTCTTATTGAATTTCTTACAAAAACATCATTTTTAGCTTCTCTTCTAACCTGTCTGATCTTATCTAATGAATGATCAGAATGAATTGGAATCTTCTCATCATCAGCAAGAATAATAACTCGTCCAAATAATTTTGGATCTAAGGCCTGGTCAAAGAATTTAACAGTTCCATCCTCATGTCTTATGTGAAATACACTTTCTACTTTAGCAAGAGGATTTTCTTTGATAAGTTCTGCTAATTTAAGATCATTGAGTCCTAATTCAATATTAATTAAAAGCGAAACCATATCACCGGCACCTGCTAGATGTGTAGTATATATTTTATCTCTGGATGTAACCATCGCTGCATCAGTTGAGCCACCACCCATATCAAGTATAACAAGCGGTTTATCTGTGCCAGGTGTTGTAAGCGCTCCTAAGATAGCCATATTTGCTTCAACACCTGCAATAACAACATCCACATTTGTTTCTTCTTCTAATCTGTCAGCTATTTTTTGCATAGGCAGCTGACTTGTTTTAACCATAGCTGCTAGACCAACTGCATTCTCCATTGCATGCTCTTCTGCAAGACCACCTGTAACTTTTTTGGGAACAAATGTATTTACAGCAAGAATATCTTTAATCTTGATATCTGAAAGTGGCTGATCCGTGACCGTGCTCATAGTTTTTTTAACTCGATCAAGCATACCGCCAACATTTGTACCTGATTCTCCAGTAACATCTTTTATAGGTTGTATTTTTTCCAGTGAATCCATTATATCTTCTGCACCGGTATCTACACCTATTTCAGATTTTCCTCGATCTCCTAGTATTGTAATTTTACCAGCTGGTATTTTGCGTTCTTCAATATCACCTTCTGGGGTTCTTATTACAACAGCAGATCTATTGCCAATTAAAGATCTAGCAACCGGGAAAATATGTTTGGTATCTTCAGAATCCAATTCAAATATAGTAGCAATTCCATATGGATTAGACAGTTTTTCAATTGTTCCTCCTGGTCTGGCAACTTCCACAGCTGCTTTTTTAGCAAGTGGAATCTTATCAATATATTTAACTTCATCTATTACAGGAATCTGCATATCAAGACGATTAACTATCAAAACTGCATCATCTTTTTGCGCTACTGCTCCATTAATATTAACACCACGCTCAATAGACCTATTAATAATCTCAGCAGCATCTGCAAAATCTACATCTCCTGGTATAATAAGAATTACATCATCACCCGCTGTGCAGCTGTCTATATTATTTATTTTTATTGTATATCCTACACCCAGTCCAATTCCTCCTGGTGTCCAGGGATCATGCCCAATCATAGTGGACTCTGTTATTACTGTTTCTGTTATGGTTTCCATTGCTACATCACCAATAACAGGAGTAGCTTCGTTTAATCTAATTAGAGTAATATCTTCATAGTTAAGATCTACTTTTTTTAGTGCAGAATTTAAAGATCTTATAATACCTTCTATGTTGTCGATTGTACCCTTTAAACCAGTTGTCTTATATATACCATGTGATATAAAGTCAATATTCTGCTTTTCCTTCAAAATCTTGGCTACAGCTACTTCTGTAGTGGAATTACCGATATCAACTCCTACAATATATTCCATGATCCCACCTACCTGTTATTAGCTTATCTATCACCTTTTAGACGCTTCCGTTTTTCATATACTTGAGCAGCCTCTCTAATAAACGCAGCATTTATTTTAGCATCATATTCATTTTCTAATTCATCTGCAATCTCAAGCATATCCTGTTTTGTTGAACGATAAGGACGTAATGCATTGTATATTTCAAGAATTCTTTCATCTCCGACCTTTGTCAATTCTGCAGCTCTTTCTAAGTTTTTAGCAAATTGCTCTCTATCCACTGATCTTGCGATTTCTGCCTGATGATTAAGTGTTTCTGCAGTAATTCTTAATTCGGAACCAGGTGTTTCTCCAGAAACTATCTTTTTAAACTCAATATCATCTAATGTTTGTCCTGAAGGAGTTTTAACTTTATCCTTACTTTTTTCACCCATCGGATAATCTCTTGCAGTTAATCCACTACCTCTTTTCGGAGAAGCTGAATTACCTGATTCTTCAAAATTACCGAGAACATCACGTACAATAGATTCTATTAATTCTTTATCCATTAAATCCACCTCCTGATTTTTAAAAAATTATTTAAATGATACTTCAATTTCTACTACTTTTTTAGTTGGGTCAAGATACTTAACTTCTTTATTGTATAACACAGCAGATATTGCCTGATATTTTGGCCTGGCCATCTGATCATTTTTTGTTGTTACAGGTTCTGGATTTTCTCCTTTAGCATATCTGGCAGCATTTTTACCAATCCGTCTATAAGTTGGTAAATCTACAAGTGGTGCCTGTGGGAAAAGTTCTAAGTTGGCCAGTGGATTTAAATCTTTCTGGTGTATTAAAATTGTACCTTTAGACTGTAATCCAATACCAATACCTGAACCACTAATTTGTGCAGCCTGATGTCCCATAAAACCAACATCAGCTGTGATATAGTTCTTAACAACTCTTGCCTTAATTCCTTCTTCTTCAATACCAGCCATAACTTCTCTTAATATCTCACTATGGTCAACATCTATCATAGTTTTTGACAATTTATTTCCAAAAGCAGGACCTATTGCAATTACAACTTCATCATTATTTCTGCCTTCTGCTGCTTGGCCTGTTTCGCTGATAACCATATTACCTGATCTATCAGGAGAATATGATTTTGTTTCAGAGTTACCGCCCTGATCAGACATACCCGACAGCACATCAACAACTATCTGGCGAATAGCATCTTCATTTAACTGCATTTTTGCACCTCCATATAATATAATTTATTCTCCAATGTCTTCTGGATCTCTGGCAAATCTGATATCTTTTAGTTTTTCCCAAAGTTCATCTGATACTCTATATCCAGTTCCAGGTCCAGCATAATCATTTTGATCATTTACAGCACTGATACAGTGGAAATTTTCATCAAAGATAGCAGCTGTATGAAGATAATCTCCTGCGATTCTCTGTTTTAGAAGATTAAAGAAGTTCTCTGCAACATCTTCAAATCCATTCTTTTCTAGAGCCTGCACAATAGCTACACCAGTAGTACCTCTTTTCAACATATCTTCAATGCCTCTAAAGTCCTCTCTTACATCACGATCAGGCATATCTTTACTTCCATGTGCATATGTGGCAGCTTCTACTTCTTCATCTGTAATATCAGGCATCCCTAATTCTTTAAATACTGCCTGTAAAGCTTTAGCTCCCTTGTTTCTTATTTTGATAACATCTTCTTCATCTACAGGTACTAATCCACCATTAACCTTGAGATCACGCTGTAGGACCAAATAGTCATCATAATCATCAACATCATGTGTTGAACCCGCAAACATATTATCATAGTTTGGAACAGCACTGTAACCAGAGAAGATAAAATCAGTCCCTGGTAAAAACTGCATTAACATTCTTGCTGTTCTTCTTGTACGAGAGTGAGTAAATGTCTGGTCATTACCAGATGCACATTCTAGGTCAAGCAGCATTGCAATTAAATTTTCTGCAAGCATTGCTCTAACTCCAGAAGGAACTGCACCAGGAACACCAACACAACTGATTGAACCATTTTGAATGCCCTGAACTCCTGCACCTTTTGTCATGTAGAGACAGCGGGCTTCAAGATAAAGCATTGATTTACCATCAGCAAAACCCATCTCTGCTTCAGAGCCAGTACCAGATGTATATCTCATTTTTAATCCTCGAGAAGCATAAGCTGATGCTAGGAAACTCTTCGACCATGGAGTATCATCACCATCAACAAATACCTGTTCTGTACCATAAACTGAAACTGTTTCAGCATAAGCTGTAAAACCACGCATCCCCATTTCTAATTCCATTGCTTCTTCAACAGCACACTGAGTTAAAACTCCACCGCGGCCGGTCTGACCACCAACCATAATGGAAATAGCATTAGAAGGAGCATATCTAACAATACCTACTGTTGTTTCTAATTCGTCAAAACCACGCAATGCTGCTTCAGCTGCATCTGCAGCAAGTAGAGCTGGATGGTCTTTTACATTAGTAACGTGACACTGATTTGAGGGAGTTTTTCTGGCCCTCATTTTTTGCACAGCAAACATCATTTCTACAACATTCATATGTCCCACAACTTCGACCATTTTTGCAGGTGTCATACCAAGTCCTAATTTCTTTACTTTATCTCTGCTCACATTTACATCAACAATTTTATGGGCCAACTCACGGGAATCCTGAGCCATTACATCTTCAATAATATCTATATCAAGTGTATGATCGGCAATAAACTGATCAAGCATATCAAAATCTTCACGCTTTTTGCCATCTAGGTTAACAATTTTGCCATTTTCTATTTTTACACTTGGTTTTGGATCTTCTGGGCCTTCCATAGCTACTAAGCCAGCTTCTGGCCATTCTTTAATAAATCCATCTTGATGGACTGGACGTTGATCTAATAGTTCAAATCGCTTGGATCTCTTCAATTTTTTCCCTCCTTAAACAATTTTTAAGATAGTATACTGCAGTCATTTTTAAATATATGGTTTAGTTACTGATTCAGGTTTATCACCTAAACTGCCGAGGAGTTTTAATCCGACTTCTCTTGCAGCAATTACTGCCTGACGAACTGCACCGGAATCACCACTGAAGAATAATATGCACTCATTAGTTAGACTGGTACCATCTGCTGGACTAGCAAAACCAATAACATCTATTGTTGCTGCTTTTACAGCTACATCTGCCATAACAACCCCAACTGCAGCTGGAGCACCAACACTAATACCAAATGCCTTACCCTCAGGAGCACCAAAAGCTTTATTTAATGCTTTACTTGCTCTTGCTGTATACTGAAACTCTAAGTGACCTGCTTCATTTGCATAAACATCACCAAATGTACGATCAAGTTCTTCTAAACATACCTGGACTGCTCTTCTAGCATCAGAAACTTCTTCAGCTCCAAAGACAATTAAGGAACCGTGACCTGCTCCACCCTTAGTGTCTCTTGGAAGCTCTATTTTTACTACCTCAGTATTTGAAGCTTTTACCGCTTCATCTGCAGCATATATCTGAGGACCTGCACCAGTTCTCGCACCAATAATACCTAAAGAGCGATATTTTTTATCAATACCCATCATTTCTCTTAATTTAGGATCAAGATTTGCAATAACAAGACCAATTGTATCTCCAATAGTTGTTCCTATAAATTCAGTTACTTCATTAGCCAGATTCAATTTAGCTTCACCACCTTTTTTATTTGCGCTCTTTTCAACTTTTTTTTCTGTACTTTTTTCATCTTCAGATTTTTGAATCCTGTTTAATACCTCATTAACAAGTTCATTAATCTTCTTATCATCCATATCAATTAACCCTCCTCTCCGTCTTTATTCTTTTATTCTTGTTGAAGAAGTAAATCTACATCTTCATGGGGGCGTGGAATTACATGTACGGAGACAACTTCTCCAACCTTTCTACCCGCAGCAGCCCCGGCATCTGTAGCAGCTTTGGTAGCTCCGACATCACCTCTTACCATAACGGTAATTAATCCAGAACCTATTTTCTCGTACCCAACTAATTTAACATTCGCTGACTTAACCATAGCATCAGCAGCTTTTATAGCAGCTACAAAACCAATAGTTTCAACAAGCCCTAAAGCTTCTCTACCCATTGTCTTTCCCCCTTCCTTGATAAAATTTGTAAAATATTTAATTATTTTTTTGCTCTTACTACTTATAATTAACAAAAACTTTATGATTACCTTTACAGAAAATTGTGCTATTATCATAACTTTTTGTTATATTTTTTATATTATAATTTTTCTGACAATTATAATATATCGCAGCAGTTATCGTATAACATATTTTTTAATATTTATGACATAAAATTATAATAAATATCCATAAAAAAAGATGCCAATTATTATAATCTAAAAATAATTGACATCAATTAACTTCTAAGAATTTCTATATGTGGAAGGTGAGATTCCTTCGTATTCTTTAAAAACTCTACTAAAATATCCAGAATTATTATATCCAACCTCTTTTGCTATATTAGAAATATTTTCATCTTCATTTTTTAATTTTCTCTTCGCTGATTCTATTCTTAATGTTGTAATATATTCTTTAAATGTACATCCCATTTCTTTTTTAAAAACCCGGCTAAAATAATGCACACTTAAATTCGATACTTCTGCTGCTTCACTTAAAGAAATATCATTTGTATAATTCAAATTAATATATTTAACCCCACCATAAATTATCTTTTCTTTAAACTTTTCATCTACTTCATTAATTTTTTTAAAGAGTTTAATACATAATGAGTAAAGCCACTCTTTTAAATCAATTATAGTATTAATATCAAAAAGCTGCTGCGTATATTTATAATTTACTGGTGAAACATCTTTATAGTTTGCACCTGCTTCTACTGCTGAACGTGATAAAACCCCCAATAATTCCAATAATCTGGACTTTACAAGCATTGAATTAAAATTATCATCTATCTGCCAATTTTCAAAAAGCGTGTCTATTAACTCTAATAATTGATTTGTTTTATTAGATTTTAATTTTTCTAATAATTTGCGCTCAATATCATAAGGATAAGCTAAGTCTTCATAATCTTGATTTTTAACATCTTCCCAATGAATTACAGATCTTTCTCCCAGCAAAAAAGAATTTCTAATTGCTCCTAAAGCTTCATAATAAGATCGACCAACTACTTTAGGATCATCATAATAACTTCCTATTCCTATTTTAATTGTAAAGTTAGTTCTTTCTTTGATATTATCTACCATTTTATTAGCAATTTGCCTCAACCAATTTTTTATATGTTTATTATCATATATTTGATTACCAAAATACAATATTATAATTTTATCACTTGACATTGGAACAATCATTAAAGAAGGATAATCAACGGCAAATTCTTTTATTATACTGAAAACTTTCTTTTTTAAGAGCTGTCTTTCTATTTCGTCTTGATCAACAGTTCTTCTTGCAAACTTATCTATATCAGCAATCATTACAGCTGAAGGAAGATCATTTATATTAAAAAAGCTAGTTCTATTTTTAATTTCTTCAACAGTATCTATATCTAAGAAAATAAGATCAAAAACAAAAGACATTTTAATATAGGGAAGCACCATATCTAGTTTTTCTTTCAACTTTTCTTTTACCTGCTCTTCTTCTCTTCTTTTTTTTATTTTTTCAACTATTTTTTCTATTACAGAATTTACCTTTTCTGGTTTTACAGGTTTTAAAAGATATTCTTCTATATTAAGTTTTAATGCTTCTTGAACATATTCAAACTCATCATAAGCTGTCATAATAACAAATCTCGCCTCAGGTAAAATACTTTTTATTTCTTTTATAGCTTGTAGTCCATCCTTTTTGGGCATTCTAATATCAATAAATATAATGTCGATTTCATTCTCTTTTGCAATTTCTATAGCTTCTTCACCATTCGCAACTTTTCCAACTATTTCTATGTCTTTTACAGAGCATCTGTTTTTTAAAATAATTGAAAGGGCCTTTCTTTCTAGATACTCATCATCCACTATCATTATTTTGTACATTACAATCCTCCCACGCTTGGATAAATTTATAAATTTAATAAGGATTTTAATTTAAAAATAATTACTAAACATTATTTTTGGGTAGATTAATTTTAACTTCTGTTCCCTGACCTAATTGACTATTAATTTCAAGGCCATATTCATTACCAAAATAATAATTTAATCTTTTATGCACATTATTGACTCCAATACCAGTAATATGAGTAGTTATTCTTTCTTTATTTTCATCTTCAGAAGTTAAAATATTATTTAAAATATTACTACTTATTCCACCGCCATCATCTTTAACAATTATTACAACTTTTTCTTTCTCTACTTTCGCTTTTATTTCAATAGTCCCGGAGTCTCTTTCCTTAAACCCATGAATGATCGCATTTTCTATTAATGGTTGAATAGATAATAAAGGAATATTTATATCATATAGTTCTTTGTCAATGTCAATTTCAAACTTAAATTGATCACGATAACGCTTTTTTTGAATTACAATATAATCATTAACACAATTTAATTCATCCTCTAAATTGACTATTTCTTCTATATTTCTCAAACTATATCTTAACAGATCAGAAAGAGCATAAGTAACATCTTCAGTTTCTTGAGCATTTTCGATCAAAGCTAATCTTGCAATTGAATTAAGAACATTAAATAAAAAATGAGGATTTACTTGTGATTGTAGTATTTTTAATTGTTTAGTCCTTAAATGCTCTTCTAATTGTCTTCTATTCCTAGATTCTTCTATTAATTCTTGTTGATAAATATTGACTAATCCCATTTTAGCTATATAATTTGCTGATAAAGAAAGAAACTCTGCTGCAGCTATTATTTTTTCACGAGGCATAACTTCAAGATCATTAAATTTTTCTTTTAAAATTTCAAAATCAATATCATGATCTTTAACTCTTTCTTTAACCCGATTTAGTGTTTTTTCTCTTCCTTCCTCTTCTGAAATTATCTGTCCACATAAAATAGTACCTATGAAACTGTTTTCCAAAATAATAGGCGCAGCAACATCTATCAGACCATGCTCACAAACATAAGGAGCTGGTTTCCCACGTTCTTTAGCATTTATACCTCCCTGAGAATCAGATAATTTGCATTTTTGAAATCCTTTGCTGCATGATCTAACTGAACTACAAAAAGAAGTAAAATTACTGGGCCTTGTGACAGGTATTCCTTCTCGATTAACAATTACAGCTGCTAACCCTGTTGCATCAGCAAATTTATCCTGTATCCCCTGTAAAATTTCAATATTAATTAATTCATTTAAAGTATAATTAGTATTAATATTTATCACCTCCTCTTATTATTATAATATTTTTAATACTCTAACACAAATATATATTTAATAATCTATATTTTCTCAAAAAAAATACCGGGTAAAATTAAATTAATAATTCACCCGGCAAATATTATAATACTATGAAATTATAATTGACTTTATATTTATATAACATTTACATTGCATCTTCGAAAATAGATTTTACCTGTTCTACAGTTCCTTTTCTTGGGTTAGTTCCTGCATTACCATCTTCTAATGCATATTTCGCCATTTCTTCAAAGTCTTCTTTTTTAATATCAAATTTTGATTCACTTAAAGAAGTAGGAATTCCAATATCTTTAGCTAGCTGTTTTATTGCCTCTAAAGAAGATTCTGCCGCTTCTCTTGTAGACATTCCCTCAGTATTTACACCAAATATTTCTGCTATCTTTGCAAAACGTTCTAATTTAGCTCCTAAATTAAACTTTTCTACATAAGGAAGTAAGATTGCATTTGCAATACCATGCGGCATATCATAGAATCCACCCAATTGATGGGCCATTGCATGAACATAACCTAAACCACCGTTATTAAAAGCAAAACCTGAAAGAACTGAAGCATTAGCCATATTTTCTCTTGCTTCAATATCCTGACCATTATAAACAGCATTTCTCAGATTTTCAGCTATCAGCTTCATTGCCTCTAAGGCTGCTGCATCAGTTAAAGGATTAGCACCTGTAGAAACATAAGTCTCTAAAGCATGAGTTAAAGCATCCATTCCAGTAGCTGCTGTAAGTCCAGCTGGTTTATCAACCATTAACTCCGGATCATTTATTGAAACATCAGGAGTATTTCTCCAACTAACAATTACAAATTTCACATTTGGAGTCTGAGAAGTATCAGTAATTACAGCGTGTCTGGTAACTTCACTAGCAGTTCCCGCTGTTGTATTAACACAGACCATCGGTGGTGTTTCATTTTCTAGTTTCTCAATCCCCGCATAATCCTGATACAAGTCACCATCGTGGGTAGCTGCTACCCCAATTGCTTTACCACAATCATGTGGACTTCCTCCACCAACTGTAACAATCATGTCACAATTTTCTTTTTCATAAATTTCTAATCCTGCATATACATCTTTATCTTTAGGATTTGGAGTTACCCCATCAAAAATAACATATTCTAAGCCAGATTTATTTAAATAATCTCCAACTATCTGGACTGGTCCTGATTCTAAACTGTTTAAATAATCATCAGTAACTAATAAAACTTTTTCAGCTCCTAAAATTTTACATCTCTCTCCAACTACTTCTACACAACCGGCACCCATAAAATTAACTGTTGGTAACATATAATCGTAATAATCTGACATAAAAATTTCCTCCTTATAATTGTGAATAATTTAACTTGGATTAAGTTTACTATATTATGACAACTTTTGCAAGTTTTTGAGCAAAATATTTCAATAACTAGCATTTATTCAGCTTTTAAAGTTTATTTATTGCAAAAAATATCATAATTCTTGATTATATTTAAAAGAATTGTTAAAATTATAATTAGGTATAAAAAAGGAGAGGTTTAGATGCTAAAAGAAGAACGTCTACTCAAAATAATTAACAAACTAAATTTAAATAAAACTATTACTATTAAAAAATTATCAAATAACTTTAATGTTTCAGAGTCAACTATCAGACGCGATCTGGATGAACTAGAAAAAAAAGGCTATGTTAAAAGAACACATGGGGGAGCAGTTTTAATTGACAAATTTAACAATGAATATAATTTTCTTAAAAAAACTAAGGAAAACATTGAAGAAAAAACAGCAATTGCTAAATATGCCGCTAATTTGATAAAAGACGGTGAGATAATTGCAATAAACTCCAGTACTTTAACTTATTTAATGGCAAAAAAAATAAAAGCTAAAAATTTAAAAATTGTTACAAATTCTGTTGATATAATTGTGGAGTTAAGCAATAAAAATGATTATGATATCTCTGTTTTGGGAGGGGATTATTTTCATATAGCTCGAACTATAGAGGGGCCAATAACTGAAAAACAGATTAGAGAAATGCATTTTGATAAAGCTTTTTTAGGTGTAAATGGTATTGATTTAAATCTAGCATTATCAACTGCCAGCCCAATTGAAGCAAGCAGCAAAAAAGCAATGATAGAATGCAGTGATCAGAGTTATATTTTGAGCGAAAGCAACAAATTTGATAATGCTTCGTTCTATAAAATAGCAGATTTTAAAGATATAAACGAAGTTATAACTGATGAAAATTTAAGTGAAAATAAATTCAAAAAATATCAACAATATACAAAAATATTTAGAGCAGGAGCTTAGATTGAATTGTTTTTTTCTTAATTTTCCATTGATTTCTTAATTTCCTTTTTTAAAGATTTAAACTTTTCTTTTCTATCTTTTCTTTCAATTTTAAAAGGTTTTTTTACATTAATAGTTATTTTATTGAATGGTAGTGGGATTTTCAATTTATCCCATCTATTCTTCAAACTTACACTGTGTTTTATATCAACAGTCAAAGGAAGTATTTTTCTATCTGAAAAAAGAGCCATAATAATAGCAAAGTCTTTTATTTGATGTTCAGGTCCTTCAGGACCATCAACTGAAAGAACTAGATTCGCATTATTTGTTTTATTAATTTGACTTTTTAACTGAAACATATAGTTACCATCAGCAGCAGTATCTGGCAGTCTCAAAACATCATAACCAAAATGATTACTGATTCGAGTAATTACTCCCCCTCTTTTATTTTGAGTTGTTACAATATTTAATTTCTTTCTTTTTAAGAACGGATAATAACAATAGCTATCACCATGCCAGATAAATAAAACAAATTTGTCTGGATAGTCAGATTCTAGATATTTCAGGTTCCCTTTTTTTTCAATTTTACTAGTTTTATAAACAAAATCAATATAATAATATAAAACTGCACTTATAATTTTTTCTTTTAACTGACTTAAAATTTCCATATAAACACCTTTTCCCTCATAATATTTAAATTAATTTTTTGATAAAATAATTAAGATAACTGCTTAAAGCAAATTAATACTTGTTTATAGACGCTTCCTTTAATATAATTAACCTAATATAAGGATAATTTAATATTTTAATTTATGCAAATATATTTTAGAAAGGAGTTTTATTATGTATGCTCAAAAGACTATCGAAGAATTCTTGAATGATTTAAGCTCAAGCAACTCAATTCCTGGTGGCGGCAGTGCAGCAGCCTTAAGTGGAGCTTTAAATGCTGCAGTTATAAGTTTCATAGCAAATTTAACGATAGGTAAAGAAAAATATGCTAATGTTGAAACTGAAGCCCAAGAAATTCTTGTTGAAAGTGAAGAATTAAAAAAAGAAATGCTTTTAATGATTGACAAAGACAGTAAAATTCTGGGAGATATCTTAGACAGCTATAAAGCTGGAGACAAAAACAAAGTTAAAGCAGTCTGTCAAGATGCTGTAGAATTTTCAATGGATATGACCAAAAAGGCAGTTAGATTAATGCGCCTCAGTCTAGAAATTAGTGAAATTGGAAATAGAATGCTGGCAAGTGATTTTGAGGTAGCAGCCTATATAGGTGATGCAGCAGTTGGTAGTGCAATAGCAAATATTAAAATAAACCTTAAAAGCTTAGATGATCAGGAATATAAGGAAAATATTAAAAGTGAATATTTAAAATTAAAAAATGAAAGTTCACGCCTCAAAGAAGAAATTATTGAACTAGCTAATAAATAATTTAAATTTTTCGATAACACATCTAAAAGTAGGAGAGTAGATTTATGAAAAAATTAAATGGTAAAATAATAGCAGAAAAGATAAAAAATAATCTGATTGAAGAAGTGAAAAAATTAAAAGAAAAAACAGGTAAAGCAGCTCATTTAGTTGTATTACAGTATGGAGAAGATGAGGCAAGCAAAGCCTATGCTCAAAGAATAGAAAAAAATTGCAAAAATATCGGAATTGAATTTGAATATCAGCAGTTTATAGAAGAACCTGGTAAATTTAAAGAAATATTAAAAAAAGCAAATCAAGATCCTCAAATAACTTCAATAATGGTCCAACAGCCACTTCCCAAAAATTTAAAGGACAGTTTAGAGATGATTAACCCCCAAAAAGATGTTGAAGGAATTACTTCTGCTTCTTTAGGCAAACTTTTTGTTGGTCTTGAAACATTAAATCCTGCCACAGCTGAAGCCTGCATGGAAATCTTAGATTATTATGATATTCCAATCAAGGGTCAGCGAGCAGTTGTTGTTGGCAGAAGCAATATTGTTGGTAAACCTGTTTCCATTTTGCTGCAGCAAAAACACGCTACTGTAACAATGTGCCATTCTCGAACTAAAGATTTAGAATGGGAATTAAAACAAGCTGATATTGTTATAGCAGCAGTTGGAAGCGCAGAAATGATAAAAGGGACAATGTTAAATGAAAATTCTATAATCATTGATGTAGGGACTAACTTTATTGATGGTAAGTTACTAGGAGATGTCGATTTTGATTCAGCTGCCGAAAAGGTGAAAGCAATTACTCCTGTTCCAGGTGGTGTCGGAACAGTAACCAATCAGATTTTAATGCGCAATATAGTTAAATCATTTAAAATCCTGCATGGAATAACAATTTAATTTAATAAAAATATAAAGACCTTTAATTATTATATTAAAGGTCTTTATATTTAATATTTATTTATTTTTCTATTCCCACTCTTGCCTCTAGTCCTTGATTATAATAATGCTTTATTTCTTTCATTTCAGTTACCAAATCAGCTTTTTCTATAATTTCTTTGGCTGCATAACGGCCTGTTATCACTACCTCAACATTTTGAGCTCTAGCATTTATGACATCAATCAACTCTTCTACAGAAAACAAATTATAATAAACCGCAATATTTGCCTCATCTAATATTACTAAATCATATTTTCCTGATTTCAATATTTCTTTAATTTCTTTCAGCCCTTTTCGTGCTTCACCAATATTCTTTTTATCTGTTTTTCCCTTAATAAAATAATCTAATCCATATTGTGAAATCTTGATTCTGTCAATTCTTTTTAAACTTTTCAACTCGCTATATCTCATGCCTTTAACAAATTGACCTATAAAAACACTTTTTTCTGCTCCTACAGCTCTAATAGCCAATCCAAAAGCAGCTGTTGTTTTACCTTTTCCATTACCAGTATAAACCTGAATCATTCCTTTTATTTTAATCACCTCTTATCATTTATAATATTCTAACTAATCATTATTGTTCTAATTATATATTCTTAAATTAAAAACTATACGGCTTTAGCTAATTAAATTTTAAATTTATCTACTTGTTGAGCCAATTCATTTGCTATTACTGCTAATTCTTCAGCTGAATTAACTATTTCTTCTGTAGCAGCACTCTGCTCCTGACTGGCAGCTGCTACTTCTTCCGAATTACTTGCAGCTTCATCACTTACAGCTGCCACCTCATTAATAGATGTTTTTACATTCTTACCATTTTGATTAATATTTTCTGCTTTAGATGCAATTAGATTTATTAAATTAGATAATTCTTTAGATACATTATTTATTTTTTCGAATGAACTACCCATAACATTAATTGACTTAACACTTTTTGCAACTACTTTTTCTGCATCATTCATTCCAGTAAGTGCATTATTTACCCCTGATTGAATTTGATTGACAAGCTTACTAATTTGATCGGTTGCTTCTTCAGATTCTTCAGCTAACTGTCTTATTTCATCTGCAACTACAGAAAACCCTCTACCAGCTTCTCCAGCTCTAGCAGCTTCAATAGCAGCGTTTAAAGCTAATAAATTAGTCTGAGAAGAAATATCATTAATCATTTTAACTATATCTCCTATTTTACTTGATAAATTTCCTAATTTATTAATATCAGTTGAAACGTCCTCAGTGTTATTTTTTACTATTTTAATACTTGAGATAGATTCTGCAACTGAATCATTACCTATCTCAATATCATTAATAACATTGTTTGCCTGTATATTCATCTCATCTGACATTTTTTTAACATCAGAAATATCTTTAATAAGATTATCAATCTGAATACTGCTATGTTCCACCTGAGCAGACTGTTCTTCTGCCCCAGATGCTACCTGCTGAATTGAATTACCTACCTGGTAAGCTGACTTTTCTACATCTTCTCCAGAAGTTAATAATTCTTTACTTGAAGCAGCTAATTGAGACGAAGTCTTAGCCACCTGTTCAATGGTATTTTTAAGGCTGCTTTTCATATTATTTAATGATTTTGATAATTCGCCAATTTCGTCTTTTCTATTTACCTCTAATGGATTAATATCTAAATTACCATTGGCTATTTTTTGAGCAAAATTGACTGCCATAGTTATTGGTTTTACAATTTTACTACCAATTAAATATGAAAGAACTGTAATTAGTATTATAAAAATCAAAATAAATAGGATAATACTTTTTGCATAATCTTTTAAGGGTTTAAAAGCAGTTTCCACAGGTTGTTGAACTACTAAAGCCCAGTTTGATTTTTCTATATTACTAGAGCTTCCAATAACTCTATTTCCGGCTTTAGTTGAATATTCTATTGTTTTACTATTCTTATTTAAACCGCTCTTAACTAAAGGATTATCATTCATATACTCTTGTTTAAGTACCCTTTCATCAAAATCAGGATGTGCTATTAATTTTCCTTCTCCATCTGCTAAAAAAATAATGCCATCATTATCAACATCTGTATTGATGATAATTTCCTGTAACTTATTTAAGTTAATATCGCCTCCTAAAACTCCAGTAACCTCTCCATTTTTTTCAATTGGAGTAGAAATAGTAATAACTGGCTGATTTGTTTGAGTAGAAATATATGTTGAAGATGATAAAAAAACTTTACCAGTTTCAAGAGGATAGTTAAACCAATCTCGATCACTATAATTATAATTTTTATAATTTTCAACTTTAACAGATGTACTACTAGCGTTTAAAATCCCTTTGTTATCAGTACTATAGACAATTTCAAAAACTGGAAAATGATTTTTGAAGTTTTTTACAATATCTTTCATTAAATTACTGTTATTAGAGATCATTATATTATTATCTGCCAGATATTTTAATGCTTTAATATTATTATACAAATAGTTGTTAATTTCTTCATTTACTATTTTAGCTATATTTTGATTATTAGCATATATATTATTTGTAATTGTATTTTTTTCTTTATAATAAAAATATCCTCCTGCAAATATTAGCGGTAAAATCGATACAACAACTAATATACTAATCAGCTTTATTTTAAAGTTCTCAGAGTACTTAATAATTAATACCTCCCTAAAATTTCTTCAGTATCTTTAGCAATTACTAACTCTTCATTTGTTGGGATAACTATTGCTTTAACTCTAGAATCAGAAGTACTAATTATTTGTTCTTTTCCTCTACAATCATTAGCTTCTTTATCAAGTTCAATTCCCATATATTCTAAACCGCTTAGAATTTCTTCTCTAGTCTCAATTGCATTTTCACCGATACCTGCTGTAAATACTACTGCGTCTATTCTACCCATAGCAGCTGAATAAGATCCGATATATTTTTTAACCCGGTAGTTAAAAATGTCTAGAGCAACTCTTGCCTGATTGTTACCATTATCAGCAGCTTCTTCTATATCTCTCATATCACTGCTAACACCTGATACTCCATAAAGACCGCTCTCTTTATTTAAAACACCATCAATTTCAGAAGTTGTCATATCTTCTTTATCCATAATAAATGGAATGATTGCTGGATCAATATCTCCACATCGTGTACCCATTACCAAACCTTCTAGTGGAGTAAAACCCATACTTGTATCTACTGATTGGCCATTTTTAACAGCAGCAATACTAGCTCCATTTCCTAAATGACAGGTAACAATTTTAAGATCTTCAAAATCTTTGTCCATCATCTCAGCAGCTCTTCTAGCTACATAACCATGAGATGTACCATGAAATCCGTATCTTCTTACTCCATATTTTTCATAATATTCATAAGGAAGAGCATAAGTATATGCTTCTTCTGGCATAGTTTGATGGAATGCTGTGTCAAATACAGCAACCTGAGATGTTTCAGACATTAATTCTTTACAAACTTCAATCCCCATTAAATTTGCTGGATTATGAAGTGGAGCTAAATCAGAAATATCCTCGATTTTTTTCATTACTTCATCATCAATTAAAGTAGAATGTGCAAATTTTTCTCCCCCATGAGCAACTCTATGACCAACTGCTTTAATTTCATCCATATCTTTTAAAACACCGTGTTCATCAGAAAGAAGTGTCTCAATTAATAATTCTATCCCTTCTTTATGAGTTGGTATTTCATGCTCAATTTTAATATCTGTTCCTTCTTTTGTTTCATATTGCAAAAATGAATTTTCAATTCCAATTCTTTCAATAATCCCCTCAGCCAAAACATCTTCATCTCTCATATCAAATAATTTATATTTTAAAGATGAACTCCCACAGTTAATAACAAAAATTTTCATTAATATCACTCCCGGTTGATTTAAAATATTAATCTATAAAAAATTCAGGTTAAAATTTTTCAAATTATCTTTTCTTATTTTGATTCTTGCTGTTAGTTTTGGGTCAACAACCTGATAAATTTCAATATCACAAATTAACCCCATTAGCATTAATAATTCTGTCTCATCAATTTTAATTTTTTGTTTTAAAAAAGAAAACATATTTTTCGAAGCAATTTTACAGGCCTGATAAATGTCTTCCTCAGAAGCAATTGTATATAAATATTTTTCATTTTCTAACATTGGATTAGGAATTAATTTTTCTTTAATTAAGCTAACAGTTAATGTTACCTCCCTGCTACCTCGAGCCCTGTAACCATTTCTCCATCTGCCATAGATGCATGCAAATCACCTAAAGCTAAAAGACCACCTTCTGCCAAGACCGGTAAATACAAAGTAGAACCTTCAGTTATTATTTTAGCATCCATATTACCGCCATGAGAGTCAAGAGTATCACATGGGATTAACCCTTTTTCTTTAGAAGGTGCAACTCCAATTACTCCAATCATTGGGTTTAAGTCTAATTGTATCACTTCATTAAAAGTTGCTTTATTATTTTTAATTTCTATTAATTTAGTTTTAGGTTTTTTAATTTTTAGAGGCCCAGTAGCTGGGCTGGATTTATTTGATTCCAATTTACTTTATCTAAATTTAGATTATTGGGGTTTAATTGATTTTTAAAATAGTCATTTGTCTCAAATAATACTTTATCTCCAGAAAGAACTTCAGCTACCAGCTCATTCTTAGCAGCCATTTGATAAATAAAATTATCAGCTGAAATTTTTATCATAACAATCACACCTTTATATTTGTTATTTAATATAAATAATTCTTTTTTACATAAGGAGAAGTCATTGCTCTTAATAAAGCACTGTAACCCAATTTGAAATTTAATACATCTCCATAATTTAATTCTTTTTTGCAATTACTTAATTCTACTAATAAATGATCACTACTACTGCCCAAAATTTCTACTCCTTTTAATTCAGGTATTAAAGAACTGTGATCAATATCTTGACTACCTATAGCTAAAATTGCTCTTTTGACGATCCCTTTATCTTTAAACTGTACTTTTTCACCACTAAAATTACATCCTTGAGATCCTGATGGCAAGCTAGGCTTTTTTTTCAATTCAATTATTTCTGCTCTGACTTTAAATACATCTCTTTTTAAATATTCTATTTGACGTTGATTAGTAATATCATTAGCTAATAATATTGCTTCTCCAACTCTTAAATTATTAACTTCAGATTCTAGTAAACCCTGTCCAAATAAATTGGTAGTAGCAGTATTCCCACCAGAAAGACGATTAATTTCAATTCCCAGTTCGTTTTCTACTTCCTTTTTTAATTCTATAATTTTTTGAGTGTTTTTTAGATCAGGAATAACACCACCATAACAGCCTAAATTCGTTCCTATTCCCTCTAAATAAATCCCTGGAAATTTAATTATTTCTTTTATAAAATTCATTAAATTTTCAGGCATTACTCCTTCTCTTCGATCCCCAATATCCACCATAACTATAACACCAATTTTTTTATTTATTTTTTTAGCTTCTTCAGATAAATAAATACAACTTTCTTTCTCGCTGACAAGACTACAATCAATATAATTTATAGCCTCTTTTATTTCTGACTTTTTGGGAATTCTTAATAATATTGCTTCCCCATTATAGTTTAAATCTCTGAATTCCTTGATATTATCTAAGCGAGAATCAGCTATACTATTAACATTAGCCATCATAAGGGTTTTCATTATTTTTTGATCACCAGCAAAGCCCTTTGTAACTACAGTTAATTTAATATTTTTTTTAGAACATTTTTTATTTAATTCATTAAAATTATATTTTAATTTTTGTAAATCAATATCAATAAGTGGATATTTCATTTTTTTCACCTCTCAAGATATTTAAAGTTTTGAAAATAATAAATATAAAGCAGAGAAAACAAAACAGTTTCAAATATATTTATAAGCAATATTTTTCAAAATCATTTACTATTTTTAGCTAAATTATTTAAATCATCTCCACTAAGCCTATATACAGTCCAATTTTCCATAGGCTCAGCACCAATACTCTTATAAAAATGAATAGATGATTTATTCCAGTCTAAACACCACCATTCCAATCTTTCACAATTTCTATCTTTAGCAATTTTCGCAAGAAATGATAGCATTTCTTTTCCTAACCCTTCACCTCGTACTTCTGGTTTAATATATAGATCTTCTAAATATAATCCAGATTTACCAATAAATGTTGAAAAGTTTTGGAAAAACAAAGCAAATCCAATCTCTTCTTGTTCATATTCGCCAATTATTACCTCAGCCTCTTTTTTAATAAACAGGGATTTATAAAGTACATCTTCAGTTGCTACAACTTGATCTAATAATTTTTCATAATCAGCTAGTTCTTTAATAAATTTTAAAATTAGAGATACATCATTTTTTTCTGCAAATCTAATCTTAAAATTTTGTATATCTGTAGTATACCTCATACTTCTACCTCCAATTATTAGTCACATTAAAAGTTAACTTCTATCTAGAATAATTAATTTACTATTTTAGTAATTATATATATTTTACTTAATAAAACCAGCAGGAAATTTCCTGCTGGTTTTATTATTTTGTTTATTAAACTTTTATTATTCTAAATCTTTAAAAGCCTTACTAAGCATTGGGACAGTTTTCTTTAGATCTCCAACAAGACCATAATCACAAATTTCAAAAATTGGAGCATCTTCATCTGTGTTAATAGCAATAATTAAATTAGAGTTTTCCATACCTGCTTTGTGCTGGATTGCTCCAGAGATACCACAGGCAAAATAAACTCTTGGTTTAACTGTTTTTCCGGTCTGTCCTACCTGATGAGCTTTATCGATCCAACCCTCATCTACTACAGCACGGGAAGCACCTACTTCTCCACCTAAAACAGAAGCAAGTTCCTCAATCAATTTGAAGTTTTCAGGACTGCCAACACCCCGACCACCTGAAACAATAATTTCGGCTTCTTCTAGATTAACACTACCCTTAGCCTCTTTGATAATTTCTTTAATAGTAGTATAAATATCAATGTCAGATAGATCAGATTTTAGATTAATAATTTTACCACTATCTGTAATATGTGATTTGATATTTTTGTCAGAAATGTCTACTTCAATCTCTTCGATTTCTCCACTTCTAGAATAATCTGGCTCTGCCTTTTCCATAACTCCAGGCCTTACAGTTGACATTTGAGGTCTGTGGTCAGGACAAATAATTGTTGCCATTAAATTACCTCCAAAAGCTGGTCTAGTCTGTAATAAAATTTCTCTTTCCTTATCAATTGCTAATTTAGTACAGTCTGCTGTTAAACCAGTATCTAAACGAGCCGAAATTCTTGGCCCAAGATCTCTACCATTGTGAGTAGCACCTAAAAGAACTATCTCAGGTTTAAACTCATTAATTAAATCACAAATGACAGATGTATAAGTTTCTGTTCTATAATCTTTTAATTCTTCATCCTCTACAATATATACGTGATCTGCTTTATACGCAAACAATTCTTTTGCTTCTTCTTTAATATTTGATGCTAAGACAACTGCTGATAAAGTTGTATCCAGTTCATCAGCTAACTTTCTACCCTCACTACATAATTCAAAAGCAACATCCATTAATTTATTGTTTCTCTGTTCTGCTAAAACCCAAACACCTTCATAACCTGAGATTTCTTGTTTTTCAACTTTGTTTTCTTTTTCAATTTCCATTGCATCAAATTTACATTCTTTAACACAAATTCCACACATAGTACATTTTTCAGAATCAACAACCGCTATATCATTCTCCATTTTTAAAGCATCAAATGGACAGTTACTTACACAAACTCCACATCCGACACAATTATCTTCAAATATTTTCAGCATTCAACTATTCCTCCTATAATTATATTACCTGTTCCATCTTTAATTTTTCTAATAATTTCTTAACTTTTTCTTTTTTATTTCCTTCTAAGATTTCACCTTTTTTTTCATTTGTAGGCACAAAGGTATCATATACCTGAGTTGGAGATGCATCAAGACCAAGCTTTGTCTTATCAACTTCAAAATCCTCTACTGTCCAAACCTTAATACAATCTTCTTTTTGGAAAGCTGAGACAACTCTTGAAATAGAAGGATAGCGTGGTTTATTAAGATCATCAATTACTGTTAATAATACTGGTAGTTCAGTTTCTACAACACTATAACCATCTTCTAAAGCTCTTTTTGCTTTAACTTTTTTACCATCTACTTTCAGACCTTTGACATATGTAATCTGAGGAATTTCTAGTTTTTCAGCAATTTGGGGTCCTACCTGTGCTGTATCTCCATCAATTGCCTGACGGCCACAGAAAATAAGCTCAAACTCTCCTGCCTCTTTAATTCCTTGTGCTAATGTATAAGAAGTTGCCCATGTATCAGAACCTGCAAATGCTCTATCTGAAAGAAGTATACATTCGTCAGCTCCCATCGCATAAGCTTCTAAAAGTGCGTTTTTAGCCTGAGGAGGTCCCATACTAATTACAGTAACCTTCCCACCATTTTTTTCTTTCAATCTTACTGCTTCTTCTAAAGCAATCTTATCTTCTGGATTTATAATACTTGGGACACCATCTCTGATTAATGTTCCTTTTTCTTCATCAATTTTTACTTCATTTGTGTCTGGTACCTGTTTTACACATACTAATATATTCATTATATTACCTCCTGTTAGTAAATCAGATTTATTTTAATAAAGAATCTGCAATAACCATCTTCTGTACTTCAGTTGTTCCTTCATAAATTTCTGTAATCTTTGCATCACGTAATAAACGTTCAACTGGATATTCTTTCATATATCCATAACCACCATGGAGCTGAATTGCTTTATTTGCAACATATACAGCAGCTTCTGAAGCATAATATTTAGCCATTGCTGCCTCTTTAGAATATCTCTGACCTGAATCTTTAGCTTTTGCTGCTTTGTAAACTAATAATCTTGCAGCTTCAACTTTAGTGCCCATTTCAGCTATTTCCCACTGTAAACCCTGGAACTTAGAAATAGGTCTGCCAAATTGTTCTCTTTCTTTAACATACTGAACAGTCTCATCTAAAGCTCTTTGAGCTATACCTAAAGCTTGAGCAGCAATTCCAATTCTACCGCCATCTAATGTTGCCATAGCGATTTTGAAACCCATTCCTTCTTTGCCAAGAAGATTTTCTTTTGGAACTCTACAATCTTGGAAGATCAACTCTCTGGTATCTGATGCATTAATCCCCAGTTTATTTTCTTTTTTACCAAGTTTAAAGCCTGGGGTATCTCTCTCAATAATAAAGGCACTGATTCCTCTTGTTCCTTTGCTCTTATCAGTCATTGTAAAAACAATAAAAGTATCAGCTTCTCCAGCATTGGTAATAAATATTTTGGAACCATTAATTATATACTCATCACCATCTAATACTGCAGTAGTCTTTTGCGCTGATGCATCAGTACCTGCATCTGGCTCAGTTAAACCAAAAGCACCTAGTTTATCTCCTCTTGCTAGTGGTTTTAAGTATTTCTCCTTCTGTTCTTCATTTCCAAATTGATAAATTGGATGAGCACCTAAAGAAGTATGAGCAGAAACAATTACTCCATGAGTTGCACATGCTTTGGATAATTCTTCGACTGTTATAGCATAACTTAATGTATCAGCACCTGCTCCATCATATTTTTTTGGAAAAGGAATACCTAACATATTAGCTTTTGCCATTTTTTCCACATTTTCTTTTGGAAATTCACAACTTTCATCAATTTCAGCAGCTATATCTTTAACTTCATTTTCAGCGAAATCTCTAACAACTTTTTTTATCATTTCCTGAGTACCATTCAAATTAAAATCCATTTTTTTACCTCCAAATTTTACTTTATTGCTTTAATTAAATTTATTTCAAAACTAATGATTATTTACTTAGATTACCATCAATAATGGTATTACACACTTCAATTTCCCTCAACTTATCTTCCTTTACATAAAACGGGTTTTGCGATAAAATACTAAAATCTGCTTTATAGCCAGGTTTTATCTGACCGAACTTATCTTCTACAAAAGCATTATAAGCTCCATTTTTAGTATAAATTTCTAGTGCATCCTGTACTGTTACTTTTTGATTGGGCAGCCAGCCAAATTCCGGTTTTAAAAGCTCATCTTTTCTGCTAACCAGACAGCTAATTCCCCAGATTGGATCCGGCTTTTCGATCGGAGAATCAGAACTACCAGCAGTGTTAATACCTAAATCAATCATATCCTTCCATAAATAACTCTGCTGTTCTCTGTCCTTACCAATTCTGTTTTCAACTATTTCCCAATCACTTGCTGTGAATGCAGGTTGGATATCTGTATTAATTCCTGTAGCTTTCATTCTTTTAAGCAGTTGATAATCTGCAAGCTGAGAGTGAATAATTCTGTGCCTTAGATTATCGGTATATTCTTCCTGCATTGATTCGACTATTTCTACAAATTGTTCAATGGTTCTGTCACCTATAGCATGACAGGCAACCTGCATCTTATTTTCACAGGCTATTTTAACTAAGTTCTCCATCTTTTCTCTGCTGCATAAAAGTTCTCCATAAGCAGAATCGAGATTGTTATAACTTTCTCTTAAAGCAGCAGTTCTTGCTCCTAAAGACCCATCAGCCCAAATTTTTAAAGGCCCTAGAGTTAAATAATCATTATAATTACCCGTCTTATAATTAGCAATAAATTCTTTTAGATCTTTTTCATTTGTTAAACGAAGCTGTAAGTTATATCTTAATGGCAGCTTTCCACTATCTGCTAATTCAAAGTAAGCCTGTAATGTTTTGTGAAAAGAAATACTAGAATCAGCCAGATCATCAGACTGAACAAAAGTTAATCCATACTCTAGATATTTTTTAGAAGCGTCAATAATATAATTTTTAATATCTTCTACAGTAGTTTTCGGAGCGGCATCTAAAATTAGTTTTTGTGCATCTTCGCACAAAACTCCATTTGGATTACCCTTTTCATCTTTATAAACTCTCTTATTAGCTATATTTTTTTTATAAAGACCTGCTGCTTTTAAAGCAGCTGTATTTGCAGTTAAAACATGCCTGCATTCTCTTTTTAAAACTATAGGGTAATTTTTAGAAATTTCATCTAAATCTTTAGCTGTTGGTAAACTATCTTCTTCAAAGTTTTCCTGATTCCAGCCCCAACCAAATATCCAGTCATCTTTTTTTAAATCTTTATCTTCTATGTGGTTTTTTCCAAGTTCTATTAAATCAGCAATTGATTTGGCAGCACTTAAATCTATTTTATCTAATTCGGAGCCATACATTACAGTATGTAAGTGACTGTCACATAAACCAGGAATTAAAGTTTTTCCTTCAAGATCTACTTTTTGATATTCAATCTTATTATCTACATTTAGAGCAACAATTTTACCATTTTCAACCAGCACATTCTCAACAATAGGATTAGATCTATCCATTGTATAGATATCAGCATTGCATAAAAGTTTTAACATAATTATCTCATCCTTTTATAGAGTCTTACTCATTTTTAAATTCTGCTTTTCTTTTTTCTAAAAAAGCCTGCATACCTTCTTCTTGATCAAGAGTACTAAAACAGCTGCTAAATAAGTTAGCTTCATATTTACTACCTTCTGCGGCTGGATGTTCTAAAGCAAAATTAACTGCTTCTTTTGCAAGAGAAATTATTGGAGCAGATTTTTGAGCAATTGTTTGAGCAAGTGATTTAGCTTCTGAAATAAGCTGATCAGTTTCAACAACTCGATTAACTAATTTTAACTCAACTGCTTTTTGAGCATCAATATTTTCTGCTGTTAATACTAACTCCAGTGCCTGGGGTTTCCCAACTATTTTCGCTAAACGTTGAGTTCCACCAAATCCAGGTATAATTCCCAGATTAATTTCTGGCTGACCAAACTTTGCTGTTTCAGCAGCAATTCTTAGATCACAGGCAAGAGCTAATTCGCAACCTCCTCCCAAAGCATAACCATTGACTGCTGCAATAAAAATTTTATTTGATTCTTCAATTTTATTAAAAACTCGATGACCAAGTAAGGAAAATTCTTTAGCTTTTTTAACATTCATATCTTTCATTTCAGAAATATCAGCACCTGCAACAAAAGCTTTTTTTCCTTCACCGCTAATTATTACAGCTTTAATTTCCTTATTATTATTTAAATCATCAACTGCTATTTCAAGCTCTGTAAGTGTTTCTTTATTTAAAGCATTTAATGCTTTTGGTCTATTGATTTTTAAAATAGCTAAGCTGCCATCAAATTTAATATTTAGATTATTATAATTCATCTTACTGTTCCTCCTAAGATTTGAGCTTATATTTTAATAAAAATATTGAGAAATAATTTTAGCTCAGCTGCCTAAACACTTAGACAGCTGATACATTTTTAGTAGTTATAGAATCCTTTACCTGTTTTTCTTCCTAATTGTTCTGCTCTAACTTTCTTTCTTAATAGAGGACAAGGACGATATTTATCTTCTCCTAATTCCTCATGTAAAGTTTCCATAATAGCTAGACAAACATCAAGTCCAATTAAATCTGCTAAAGCTAATGGTCCGATTGGGTGATTTGCTCCTAACTTCATAGCGAGATCAATATCTTCAGCAGAAGCTACACCTTCCTGTAAAATATAAACAGCTTCGTTAATCATAGGAATTAAAATTCTGTTAACTACAAAACCTGGTGCCTCATTAACTTTTACTGCTTCTTTATTAATTGAAGCTACAAATTCACTTACCTGATTATAACATTCATCTGAAGTTTCTGCAGCTCTAATAATTTCCACCAGTTTCATCATTGGCACCGGATTAAAAAAGTGAATTCCGATAACCTTATCTTTTCTGTCGGTTACAGTTGCAATTTCTGTAATGCTTAAAGCAGAAGTATTAGTTGCTAATACAGCGTCATCTTTAACAATTTCATCTAAGTTAGTAAATATTTCTTTTTTTATCTCTAAATTTTCTACTGCTGCTTCAATAACCAGATCAACATCTGATAAAGATTCCATTTTAGTAGAAGTGGTTATTCTAGCTAAAGCCGCTTCTTTTTCTGACTCAGTCATTCTCTCTTTTTTTACTGAACGGTTAAAATTTTTTTCTATACTCTGATAACCCTTTTCAAGATTATCCCTATCTATATCAACCATTATTACCTGATTATCATTTTTAGCTATAACATTAGCAATTCCATTTCCCATCGTTCCTGCACCTAAAATACCTATTTTTTTAAACATCTGATAATCCCCCTTTATAGATTAATCAACTAATATATTTACTAAATAATCATATATAACTTCTGCAGTTTTTACTACTGTATTTAGCTCAACATACTCATCTGCACTGTGATAATTTTCTCCATTCGGTCCAAAAACAAAGGTTGGAACTTTTACTCTTGAACCAAGATAATTAAAGTCGCCTACACTAGAGAAATATGCTATCTGGGGATTAGATTCAGTTACTTCAAGCACACTCTTTTTAAAAGACTGAGTATATGGGTTGCTTTCAGAAACTACATAAGGCAAAAAGCCATCACAATTTTTATGAGGGGCATCTCTAAACTCTAAAGTAGCTGTCCCCTTTATTTTAGCTTTTTTCACTGCCTCTTCAAATTCTTTTCGAATATAGGCTTTATCTTCCCCGATAGTTACATGTCTAAAGACTGAAAAAGATGATTTATCAGGAACAGATAATGGTGCCCCTCCCCCATCGACATCGATTACACAAATAGAACCGGATCCCAACTTTTCGTGGCCCTGTAAATCAGAATTTTCTATTTCTAAAAGAATCTTTGAAAGCTCACTGATTGCGTTAATACCTTTTTCAGGATTTGCTCCATGGGCAGATTTTCCTTTTACATTAACTTTATACTTCCAGCCACCACGAGCTCCCAAACAGAGACATGGAAAATCTTCTCCTGCAAAACCAGAACTGGGCTCTGGAACAATTGCTACATCAACATCATCTGTATAACCATCAAGTATTAAGTTGTCTGTACCTAGACCAAAAGGTCCTTCTTCATCACTGACTAAAGTATATAAAATTTCTCCATTAAAATTATTAACAGTTTTAGAAAATGCTTCAACGGCAAGCATTATAGCTACACAGCCACTTTTCATATCCAGAGATCCTACTCCATACATTTTATCTCCTTCAATTTCTGCACCCAGCGGTTCTTTGGTCCAGCCCTCACAAATTTCAACTGTATCAAGGTGGCCATTAAGTAAAACTTTAGGGCCTTCATCATTACCTTTTAAGCTGCCGACAACATTTTTCCCATCAAAATCAGTAATTTTTTTTTCATGAAAATTATGTATTTTAACTGGTAAATCTTTATCTTTAAACCACTTAAAAACAAATTCCATTACTTCATCTTCTCTAAAGAAATGACTGGGAATTTTAATTAAATCAGCCAAAAGATTTTCAACATTTTCTCTATTAATGATTTCTTTTATCACTATTTTTCTACCTCCTGATTCTTCATCAAAACGCTTAAATATTAACTGCCTATTTACTGAGATAAAAATTATTATATGTTTATATCTAGCTAAGTTTTGAGTGAAAATTACAGCCTGAATCAACTCTAACTATTCAGGCTGCTGGTCTTTGGAATTTTATATATATATTTTAAATAAATAGATCTCCATAATCTATTTACGCTTTACTACAGTAGCTGCACCCTGTCCCCCACCAATACATAAGGTAGCCAGACCGGTTTTAGAATCTCTTTTTTTCATTTCATGTAATAAAGTAATTAATATTCTAGCTCCACTTGCTCCAATAGGATGACCTAAAGAAATAGAGCCTCCATTTACATTAACAATATCTGTATTTAACCCGAGTTCTTTAATTACTGCTAATGATTGAGAAGCAAAAGCTTCATTTGCTTCAATAAGTTCAAGGTCTTCAATTTCTAGATCAATTTTAGAAATTGCTTTTCTAGTTGCTGGAATAGGTCCTGTACCCATAATTTTAGGGTCGACTCCGGCTGAAGCATAGGAAGCAATCTCTGCTAAAATTTCTAAACCCAATTCTTCAGCTTTCTCTTTTGACATTACAATTAAAGCTGCAGCTCCATCATTGATACCAGAAGAGTTTCCTGCAGTAACAGTTCCATCTTTTTTAAATGCTGGGCGAAGTTTAGCTAAGCCGTCCTTAGTAACTCCTGAGCGTGGGAATTCATCTTTTGCAAAGATTTCGTTATCCCCTCTTCTTTTAGGAATTTCTATCGGTACAATTTCATCCTGAAATTTATCCTCACTCATTGCTTTTTCAGTTCTCTGCTGACTGGTAGCAGCAAATTTGTCCTGATCTTCTCTACTTAAATTCCACTGTTCTGCAATGTTTTCTGCTGTAATACCCATATGATAGTCATTAAAAGCACAGGAAAGACCATCTTTGATCATTATATCAACCATATTAAAGTCTCCCATTTTTGCTCCCCAACGGTTTTTCTGATTAACATAAGGAGCCTGACTCATACTTTCCATTCCACCAACTACATAAATATCTCCGTCTCCTGCTTTAATAGCCTGAGCAGCCAAATTTACAGTTTTTAGTCCTGAACCACAGACCTTATTGATGGTAACAGCAGGAACTTCTTCAGGAATACCAGCCTTAATAGCAGCCTGTCTTGCAGGATTCTGTCCAAGTCCTGCCTGAAGTACATTGCCAAAAATAACTTCATTTATTCTATCTTTAGGAATTGATGTTCTTTTTAATACTTCTTTAATTACGTGTGCACCAAGGTCAATAGCAGATATGTTCTTTAGCTTTCCACCAAATTTACCAATTGGAGTTCTTAAAGCTTCTACAATAACAACTTCTTTCATTTTATAACCTCCTAGATATTATTTATCTGTTTTTTCTTTTGAGATATGATGGTTCTAATGACTTAATTTCTTTTCCTTTTAATAAATCAGCAACTCCTCCAATTTTTCTGGGACTTTCACCCTGACAATCAGGACACTGACATTCTTCTTCTATATATTGAGGCTCAGTGTAAGTGGTAATAACTCCTTCATAATTTCTTAAAACAACTTTAGTCGGTGACATACTAATTAAATACTGAGGCATAACTGGAGTTTTACCGCCCCCTCCTGGTGCATCAACTACATAAGTTGGAACTGCATAACCAGATGTGTGACCACGAAGTGATTCCATAATTTCTAAACCTTTAGAAACTTTTGTTCTAAAGTGCTCAATTCCCATTGAAAGGTCACACTGGTAAATATAATAAGGACGGACTCTAATCTGAACTAACTTTTGTACTAACTCCAACATAATATTTGGACAGTCATTTATCCCTCTCATTAAAACTGATTGATTACCAAGTGGAATACCTGCATCTGCAAGTTTAGCACATGCTTCAACTGCTTCTTTTGTAATTTCTTTTGGGTGATTAAAATGTGTATTTAACCAGATTGGATGATACTTCTTTAGCATATTTACAAGCTTATCTGTAATTCGCTGAGGCATAACAACCGGTGTTCTAGACCCTAATCTCACAACCTCAACATGCGAAATCTGGGTTAATTCTTTTATAATATATTCTAATTTATCATCAGAAATCAAAAGGCAATCTCCCCCTGATAGCAGAACATCTCTAACTTCTGGAGTATTTCGAATATACTCAATACATTTATCAATTCTATCAAGAGGCACCCCAGAATCATTTTGACCGGCAAATCTTCTGCGAGTACAGTGTCTACAATACATAGAACACTGGTCTGTAATTAAAAATAATACTCTATCTGGGTAGCGATGGGTTAAACCATCAACAGGAGAGTCTGCATCTTCATCTAATGGATCTTCCATATCACTATTACTTAAATATGTTTCTTTAATTGTAGGTACAGCCTGCTTTCTGACCGGACAATTAGGATCTTCTTTGTCCATTAAAGAAGCATAATAAGGAGTAATACCCATCCTGAATTTATCAAGCACCTCTTTAATCTCTTCTTTTTCTTCCTTTTCTAGATTAATAATTTCTGATAATTTTTCTACATCAGTAACTCGGTTTTTCACCTGCCATTTCCAGTCATTCCATTCTTCTTCTGTACAATCCCAAATTTCATATATCTCTTCTTTATTAACAGCTTTAAATTTTGTTAACATTTAATAATATCTCCTTTGATTATAGATTTATAGTTTTAGGAAATTAATTATTGTTTCAGATAAATACAGATTGTTTTCTTGTATTTAATATTTTAGCTATCATAAAGATTGATTTTAATAAATCATTTCCTTTAAATCTTTTGCTACAATTAATTCTGCATCTGTTGCTTCTTTTATTTCTTCAATAGTAAAATCAGGATTTATTTCTTTTAGGATTAATTTTTCATCCTCAATCTTATAATAACCCATTTCTGTAACTATATAATCAACCTCTTTTTTTGCTGTTAGTGGAAGAGTGCACTCTGCTAAAATTTTTGAATTCCCTCGTTTTGTAGTCTGAAGTGTAGCAATAATTACTTCTTTTGCACCTACCACAAGATCCATTGCCCCTCCCATACCGGGAACAATTTTATTAGGTATCATCCAGTTAGCTAAGTTACCCTTAGCATCTACTTGAAGTGCTCCTAAAATTGTTTTATCAACATGGCCGCCTCTGATAATTGTAAAAGATTCTGCACTATCAAAAAACATAGCACCATCTTTTACACTGACTGCTTCTCCCCCAGCATTAGTTAAGTCTTTATCTTCTTTACCTGCTTCAGGTTTTGGCCCCAAACCGAGAAATCCATTTTCTGACTGCAGCATTATATCTATTTCATCTGAAATATGGTTAGCAACTAAAGTTGGCATCCCTATCCCTAAATTAACAACATCACCATCTTCTAAACTTTTAGCTATTCTTTTAACTATAATTTCTTTCTTTTCTTTAACATCCATTTTAATTATCACCTCTTACGATGTAATCTACAAAAATTGAAGAAGTCATTACATGATCAGGATCAATTTCTCCAACTTCTACAATTTCTTCTGCTTCTACAATCACAGTATCACAAGCCTTAGCAATTAAAGGATTAAAATTTCTGGCACTTTTTCTGTAAATCAGATTACCTTTTTTGTCAGCTTTCCAGGCTTTAACCAGTGCTACATCTCCTTTGATTGGAAGTTCTAATAAATATTTTTCCCCATTGCTTTCTATTACGTCTTTACCTTCTTCAACTACGGTTCCTACACCAGTTGGTGTCAAGAATCCACCAAGACCTGCTCCCCCTATTCTTACTCTTTCTGCAAGGGTTCCCTGGGGAACTAATTCAACCTCCATACTGCCATCATTCATTTTTTCCCCAGTATCAGGATTTGTACCAATATGACTTGCGATTACTTTTTTCGCACAATTATTAGAAACTAACTTTCCGAGTCCCCTATCTGGGAAAGATGTATCATTAGCAATAATTGTTAAATTCTCAACTCCGTTATCAATTAATTTATCTACAATTTTTTCTGGAGTACCACAAGCTAAAAAGCCTCCAATCATAACTCTACTTCCAGATTCAACTTTTGCAGCTGCTTTTTCTAATGAAATAATTTTACTCATTTCAAAGCTCCTTTCAACATTAAATTATTTAAGATTTAAAATTTCTCTTGCTTCATCTGGTGTGGCAACTTCTCTTCCTAATTCATTTGCCATTCTTGCAACTCTCTCAACTAATTGAGCATTACTTTTTGCAATTTCACCTTTTTTATAATAGATATTATCTTCAAAGCCAACTCTAACGTGTCCTCCCATAGCAATTCCCATCATAGCCAGAGGAGTTTCATGTCTGCCAATTCCAGCTACAGTCCAGGTAGATCCTGCAGGAATACTTCCAACCATAAAAACTAAATTTTTTGCTGAAGCAGGCATTGCTCCGGGAACTCCAAGTACAAAATCAAAATGAAGTGGTGTTGACACTAAATCATTTTTTATTAAATATTCAGCATTAGCAATCATCCCAGGTTCAAAAACTTCAATTTCTGGTTTCACTCTATTTTCTTTCATTTTTTTGGCAAATTTAACAATATACTCTTTGGAATTCATAAAAACATCATCACCAAAGTTACAGGTTCCTGTACTTAAAGTTGCCATTTCAGGTTTTAAATCAACTGGCTGTAATCTTTCTTCTGCTGTATGCCAGGTTGCTCCTCCAGTGGAGGGTTGAAAAATTACAGGGCATCTTTTTCCAATTTCTTCTTTTATAGATTTATAATATTCAATATCCTGAGTTGGAGAGCCATTATCTTCTCTAGCGTGAACATGTACTATAGCTGCTCCTGCCTCATATGCTTTTTCTGCCTCAACAGCAATTTCTTCAGCTGTTATTGGTAGATTGGGCTGAATTTCTTTAGTAACTTCTGCTCCTGTTAAAGCTGCAGTAATAATTAATTTATCCACTTTTTACCCCCTAATTTCTTTGTTTATCTTTTGGAACAACACAGACACCTTTTGCTTTTGCTACAACAACAGGCTCATCTAAAACATCTCTGGCTGAATCAGCTAGTTCTTTATTGTCTGGTGAAGTAATAACTTTTCTAGCTTCAAATTCCATTTTTCTGGAACTATTACCGACTTTAACTATTTCTCCAACTGCTTCTATATAATCTCCTTCAAAAACAGGAGCAGTAAATTCTACATTAGTGTATGAAACAAATAAACCTTCATCACCATCCTGACGAATTAATAGTTCAGTAGCAACATCACCAAATAATTCTAACATTTTAGCTCCGTCAACTAACCCACCACCATAGTGTGCATCAGCTGAACTCATTCTCATTCTGATCATTGCTTTACTCATTTTCATTCTCCTTTTTAAAGTTATATATTTTAATAAAGTATTAATTATAATTTCAAGATTATTAAATTAAAAGTCAGCAAAATAACTATGCTTAAAAATATTTTTTTGATTTCTAAGTCAATTAATATTTTTATCTTATTTATAATTATATTTATTCTGCTGACTCTTTTTTTGTTTTATTATTAGATTATTATTTATTTTCTAATAATTATTTGCTAACTGTTTTTTTGACATCTCTATCTTCTGTAATTTCTTTATCCTCTGTTTCCATAGTAAATCCGGTCATTCCATAAATTGCAGAAATAATAGGAACAAAGAAACAAAGAAATGCATAAGGAACATAGTCTAATGTCGCAACACCTAAAACCCCAGCTGAAAAAGCACCTGATAAACTCCATGGTACTAAGGGAGCGAAAACTGTTCCCCCATCCTCAAGAGCTCTAGATAAGTTTTTAGTTTTTAAGTTTAATCTCTTATAGGCAGGAGCAAGCATTCTACCCGGAATAATAATAGCCATATACTGACTTGCCATTGAGAAGTTTGTAGCTAAACTTCCAAGCAAAGTTGTAATAACAAGACTTCCAGTGTTTTTGATTGCTGGCTGAATTTTATTTAAGATAACTTCCAGCATATATGTCTTTTCTAAAATACCACCAAAAGATAAAGCTATAAATCCAAGAGAAACTGTCCACATCATGCTCTGCATTCCACCACGACTTAAGAGAGAATCTACAGATTCAATACCTGTTTCTGAAACAAAGCCCCAGTTCATAGCCTGAGTTACTTCGTGAATTGAAGCACCTTGGAAAATCAAAGCAAATACTGCACCCATAAGTGCTGAAATAATTAGTGATGCTAGAGCTGGAACTTTCTTTGCAGCCATAATAATTACTGCAACTGGTGGAATTAATAACCACAAGCTTAAGTTAAAGTTCTGTTCTAAACCTGTGAGAGTTTCATTAATCACTGACATTTGAACTGGATCGATTGTACTTCCACCAAACTGAGCTCCTAAAACAGCATAAGCAATAAGCGAGAGTAATAAACCAGGTCCAACTGTATAAACCATATGCTTTATATGATCAAATAGATCTGCTTCTGCTACTGCTGCTGCCAGGTTTGTAGAGTCAGATAGAGGTGACATTTTATCACCAAAGTAAGAACCAGAAACAACTGCACCAGCTGTCATTCCAGCAGGAACTCCAAGACCAGCTCCAATTCCCATTAAAGCAACACCAATTGTACCAGAAGTTGTCCAGGCACTTCCTGTAGCTAAAGAGGTTATTGAACACATTAGTGCTGCTGCAACCAGGAACCATCTTGGACTAATCAACTGCAGACCATAATAAATAATTGTCTGGATTGTTCCTGCAGAGATCCAGGCACCAATAATTGCACCAATAATCATCAAGATTAGCATAGGCAGCATTGCTATACTACATCCATGTAAAATTGCATCCTGAATTTCATCCCAGGTATAACCTTGAGACATTGCTACTATAGTTGCAACAATCGCAGCTGATACTAGAGTTATATGTATTGGAATATCAAGCCACAATACTGAAATCCCCATTGAAATAATTAAATATAAAAATACAAATATGACACTTGAAAAGCTCGGTACTTTCTTCTGATTTACATTATCAAGTTTACTTTCAGACATTTTAATCCTCCTAGTGTTTTTGTTTGTAATTTAAACATATCATTTGTTCTTAGGTACTCGTATTCTCTCTGATAATCTTATTTAATTATTATTTCTGAAGCACTAATGATTCTTCCTCAATCACCCCCTTTGTTACTAAACACTTTTTGCTATTCTTTTAGCTAAAAAAGTTGCTACATCTGGTGATAAAGATCCCTGACCAAAACCAGCATCAAAACCTAATTCTGTGGCAAGTTCATGATCAATACGCGGCCCACCAGCAGCAATGATCATTTTATCTCTTAAGTTTTCTGCTTCAATTAATTCAATTAGTTCGGTCATGTTTTTAATATGAACATTTTTTTGTGTAACAACCTGTGAAACCAAAATTGCATCTGCATCTAATTCTATTGCCTTTGCAATCAGCTCTTCATTTGGAACCTGACTACCTAAATTATAAGCATCTATTTTAGGATATCTTTCTAATCCATATTCCCCAGCATAACCTTTCATATTCATTATTGCATCAAGTCCTACTGTATGAGCATCTGTACCAGTACAAGCCCCAACTACAACAATGTTTCTGCCGATATTTTCTTCAATAAAATCATTAATCTCGTAATAATCCATTACCTCTTCATTTACCTTTGGAATATCAATTTCCTCAACATTTACAGTGTGCTCAAGACTTCCATAAATCACAAAGTAAGAGAAGTTGTGTAAATCTTTCATGTGAGGAATCTCTACATCAGTCATTCCCATTTTTTCTGCTAATCTTTTTGCTGCTTCTTTTGCTTCATCACTTGCAGGAATGGGAAGGGTAAAACTCATCTGAACTTTTCCATCATTTAAAGTATCACCGTAAGGCTTAATTTTTTTCATATCCAGTTCCATTTATAACACCTCTTTATATCATAATTATTTACTTAATTCATTCCGCATCATTTCTAAGAAAGGATTATAGTAATCTTTGCTTTTCTTAATTACACCATCAGCACCTTTACCACCATCGATCGGTCTTTTAACATCAGCAAAATCACCATCTGCAATTGCAGTTTTTAGGCCTTTATTATTTACATCTTCAAGCATTTCTACAACTTCTTCTAAAACAGTTTGAGCTCTTGTTTGAATAATTCCATCTTCTTTAAATTCGATCTCAGAACCTAAATCACGGGCATTATTCATTACATATTCAGCATTTTCCAATGCCAGTGCTCTTTCACTTAAGAAAGGAGTATGAATAGCCTCAGTTAACATACCTAAAAGCTGAATTCCCTGGCCTGTCATTACAGAAGCTAAGTTAAATAACGCATCCTGTAAGTGTCCTTTGAAAATATCTCCAGTCATATACTTTGTTGGAGGCATATATTTTAAAGGTGAGTTAGGGAAAATCTGGCGGATCATTTGAGCCTGAGCAATTTCATATAAGAATCCATTTTCGATATCTGGATTCATTTCAAAAGCATGACCTAAACCTAATTGTTCTTCACTTAATCCTGCCTGAAGTCCCATCTGTTCATTAATGAAATCTGAAGCTAAAACAGTATGTGCCTGCTCAAAAGCATCAGCTGTTGTTAAATAATTATCTTCACCTGTATTAATAATTACACCTGCAAATGCATTAATCATCCGAGAAAAATACTGATCAATAAAGGTACGGTTCATATTAATATCTCTAAAAAGAATACCGTACATCGCATCATTTAACATCATATCAAGTCTTTCAATAGCCCCCATAGCAGCTATCTCTGGCATGCAGAGTCCGGAACAGTAATTAACTAATTTTATATATCTTCCAACCTCTTCTCCAACTTCATCTAAGGCTTCTCTCATAATTTTAAAGTTTTCTTGAGTAGCATATGTACCGCCAAAACCTTCTTTGGTTGGACCATAGGGAACATAATCAAGAAGACTCTGTCCTGTTGTTCTAATAACTGCAACAATATCTGCTCCCTGTCTTGCAGCTGATTTAGCCTGTTCAATATCTTCATAGATATTTCCTGTTGCAACTATAACGTATTTTTGCGGGCTTTCGCCCTCACCAAGTCTACCAATATAGTCTTCTCTATCCTGACGATTCTTTTTAATTAAATCAATCATTTCTTTTGCTTTAACATCAATTAATTCTTTTACTTCCTTTTCATCCTGAAGTGGTATTTCAGTCAGCTTAAAACTGCCTTTTGTAACCTCTTCGGCTACTTCCTGTGCATCTAGATCGTGATAGGCCATAGCATTTCCTAACCAGAAAGCTAAACCGCGATTTAATTCTCCCTCTTGTTTTAATTGATCTACTAAAACATTTGCCAGTGGAATTTCTTCAGCATTAACACCATCGATCCCAAAAAATCTGGCAACAGTTCTTTCAACACTGGTTGTAGTATTTAAGTCGATTTCTTTCTGGATATCCATAGTAATTTCATGAGCAGCTTCTCTTGCTTTATCAATCTTATTTTTATCAAGATCTAACATCTTCTTAACCATTATTTTCAATCCCTCCAGTTGAATCACTATTCATAATATTTTTTGCTGTTACTAAAATTTCTTGATCAAAGCCTAACAAACCTGCAATGCAAATTGCATCCTGAGGAAAATCTCTTTTACTTTTTACCCTCTCAAGTCGATAATCCATACATTTATTTAAAATATCTATTCCCTTTTCTCTAATATGATTATGATATTTATCTAAGAGATCTTTATCTAATCCTTTGACCTGAAAATGTGTAATCTCCAATTTATTGGCCAACCTCTGATAATGAGTAGTAATAACTGAAATTGAATTCATCGTGTCCAGTTTTTTAATTATTCCATAGGCAATTGCATAACCCTCAGCAGGATTAGTACCATGTGCAATCTCATCAATTAAAATTAATCCCTTATCATTCCCTGCAGCAACAACATATTTTAAATTTCTAATCTCTGTACCAAAATTACTTAAACCACTTTTAATATCATCTGAAGTTAAACTAAAATATATATAATTGCGGAGATTAAATTCAAAATTATCTGCAGGCACAAAAAGAGCGTATTGAGCCATCACTGTTAAAAGTGCAATTAGCTTTAAGCTAACGGTTTTCCCCCCCATATTAGGCCCTGTAATTAATGTTGAACCTTCTTTGAATTTAAGGTCAATTGGAGTAAATTCTGTACCTTTTTTATTTAATTCATTTTCAATTACTAAATGTCTCCCATTTTTAATCTTTATCAACTTTTCAGAAGTTATTTTAGGTTTAACAGCTGAATTTTCTATAGAAAATTCAGCTCTGGCTATCATAAAATCTAAGTAAGCTATATTATCAAGATTTTCTAATAGACTTAGAGAATGTTTTTGGATTTCATTGGTTATTTTTTTTCTAACAAGTTTTTTCTTAATCTCTTCTTCTTTTTTTACTTCAGTAATCTTACTTTTTAATTCAGAAATCGTTTCAGTCTCAATTAATTTAAAAGTTAATACAGCAAAGTTTTCACTCATCAATGATACTTTATCTGATCCTTTTAAATACTCAATGACATCCTGATCATTCTTACTTACGCTTAGTTTATTATCCAATGAAAAATGGCGGTTGCATTTTTTTTCAATTTCTGAAGTTAAATCATTCTTTTCTCCAATTAATTCTTTTTCAAGTTTTTGACGTTTTTTTCTGATTAGCTCAAGATCTTCATCATATTGGTTTGAAAGATAGAAACTCTCACTATTATTCTGGCCTAGGCTCAGAAAAGATAGCAGATCAGGGACCTCTTTAAAAGTTTTTTCAAATAAATTGTTTAGCTTTAATTTCTGAATTATTTCTTTGATTTTATTACTCTGAATTATTATGTTTTTGACTTCAAAAATATCAACATCATCTAAAATAGTTTTTTTGCTTCGACTCTGATTAATTATGCCATAGATATTTTTTACATCAATTAATAAATTTTTAATTTTATGAATTTCTGAGTTGTTATCAGTAATTATATTTATTAATATCCCCAATTTTTCAAGCTCAGTTTTAAGTTCCTGCTCCTCTTTGGGTAAATAAGGAACAAATTTTTTCTTTGCTCTTACTCCTAACTCAGAAACAGGCTCAATACTCTGCCAAATCTCTTTAAAACCTATACTTTTTGAGATTTCATCATTTAAAAATTTCAATATCTTCAACTCCTTTTGCAGAACTTTTTTTATTTAAAACTACTTCATAGCAGGGTATAGGAGCTACAGCATCAGATATTTTTCTCAATAGTTTTAAAGGGTTAAGGTAAGTTCCATTTGGCGAAAAGGGGTTAATAGTTATTCCTAAAAGATTAATTTCATCTTTTACTTTAATATTACCCTTTTTAGCACTGAATCTATTAAAAATCATTGGGCTAATAAAGATATGAGTAGCATCATTAACAACAATTTCAAATTGATTAATAAAAGCACATTTATTAATTAAAGTATTTATCATGTCATTTACCAGGGCACCATTAAAATAAACAGCCTTCGTATCTTTATCAATATGGTTAATAACCTCTTCCATATTATTTAAAATTGTTTTCAAATCCAGAATTTTCTTATGATAATCTTTATCTATTATCACTACTTTAACACCCTGCGAAATTCCTGAGATAATTTTATTAATTTTTTGATCTCGACTTTTTTTGATTTTAAAAAGTTCACTTTGATAACTTATTTTATTAACTATAGAACTGGGATTATTTGCAACAACCGCTCCTGTGGCCAAAATAGTCGCATCAGTTAAGGCGGGAGACGAAAAAGATCTTCTGTCCAATGCACCATCAATTAAGATCAAATCAGGACTATATTTCAAAAATTCTTTTTTGATCAGCTTCAGGTCATTTTTAGAACTTGGACCACTGAGTTTAATAAAACCTCTTTCTTTATTTCTGGCAATGATTATTTCTCCCAGAGGAGATTCAATCCCTGTAGCTGCTAAAATTTCAAAGTTGAGATCACTTTCTAAAAGTAGTTTTTTTGCATTTGCAATTATTGTGTTTTCCAAAACTAGTATATTAGGTTTTGGATTATCCATTACTTTATCTTTATCTTCACCATCAAGACCGATAGTTGTCAGAGCAGTCTGCTTCCCTGACAATTCAGCCAACTTTAAAAGATGATTTAAAGTAACTGTTTTTCCAGTGTTTTTAGCCATACCTATAATAGATACTGATTTGATTTTTTCTTCCTGAATCTGCTTTAATAAACTCATTTTGTATTCACCTTTGAAAGTACCTTTTTTCATTTATATGTAGATTTATTATTAAAGATAAATCTTTTCAAAAAGTTCTTTTATATCTTCATTTTCTCTAAGCACCTGAAGTGCAATTTCTGAGTGGTTTTTAGTATAACCATTACCAATTAACATTTCTGTGTCTTTACCAACACCTTCGGCACCTAAAGCAGCTGCTGTAAAGCTTGTAGCCATGCTGAAGAAATAAACCTTACCACTATCTTTAGTTGCTAAAATACATGACAATTCAGTATTTGGTATATTAACACAGTTAATTGTTAGATCTACCAACTCTCCATTTGTTACTTCTTCAATTTTATTTAAGACCTCAGTTGGTTTTGTAGCATCAGCCTGGATGATCGCATCTGCAAGACCTAAACTTTCTACTCTTTCACAACCTTCCTGACTATATTCAAGAGCAATTACTTTACCTGAAATTCCAGCTCTCTTTTGAGCTTCATGTAAACATAATGTTCCGGATTTTCCACCCGCACCAATAATTAGTACACTGTCTCCTGGCTCAACTAACTTAGCAGTCTGAGCTGGTGCGCCTGCAACATCTAAAACAGCCAGAGCTAAGTTTCTGGACATATCTTCTGGAAGTTTAGCATAAATTCCACTTTCAAATAAAACTGCCTTTCCTTTAATATCTACCTGATCTGTATCTTTTCTTATCTCTAAAATCTCTTCAATTAATAAGGGAGTTAAAGAAAGAGATACTAAAGTTGCAATTTCATCTCCAACTTCCAGTTCAATCTTCCCTTTAAGATCTTCACCGATTTCTTCAACAATTCCAACTAACATTCCTCCAGAACCTGTAACTGGATTGTGATGTTTACCTCTATTATTTACAATTCTCTGCATAATTTTTTCAATTTGTTTTTCATCTCCTCCAGCTTCCTTTTTAATCTGAGTAAAACTTGCTGAATCAATATTAAGAGTTTTTACCTCTATCAAAATTTCATTATCATAAATTTCCATATTATTGTCAATTTTTTCTGCTGGTTGTGGTAAATCTCCTTTGTTTTTAATTACTCTGTGAGTTCCATACTTGCTACCTTTCATTTTTAACACCTTCCTTTTTTGAAATTTATATTTTAATCACTCACTCTTAATAAAATGCATAATTCGTGCCAAAGCCCTTAAAACTGTGTTTTTCATTCTTTTTTTGTATAATAATATGCATTTTTAGTTAAAAAAAACTTTTTAGTCATTTTTTTAGCTAAATTATATATATTCAAAATATTTTTAATCCATAAAATTGATTAAATTGTCGGATTTCGATTCATTTTTGAATCATTATGCTTTTTTTTATGATTTTTTATTTATGAATCCTGTTTTGACAAACTTAAACCTTGATTCATTTTTGTATTATTAGATTCAATAATGAATCAAGGTTTATTTTATATCATATTTCTTTTTTTTTCGAACTATAGTTGGCTGACTCACTTCAAGAACTTTTGCTACTTGATAAGTAGTATCAAATTTTGAAAAAGCCTTTTCTAATAAAGACTTTTCTGCTATTGCAATAGCTTTCCTTAAAGGCATAATTTCATTTAAATAGTAGTTATTTTTTTCTTTTTTGTTATAAATTGTATTGGGTAAAAAGTTTAAGTCAATTGTATCTTCTTCAGAAATGACAACAAATCTCTCGATTAGATTTTTTAATTCTCGCACATTGCCAGGCCATTCATAATTTTCTAAAAAATTAATTGTATCAAGTGTTATTTTTTTATTTTTTTTATATTTTTTATTAAAATCATCTAGAAATTTATAAATCAACTGACTAATATCTTCTCTCCGCTCTCTTAAAGGTGGAATGTTAATTGGAACAACATTTAAACGATAAAATAAATCTTCTCTAAATTCTCCTTTTTTTAACATTTTATTTAGATCTTGATTTGTAGCAGCAATTATTCTAACATCAATCTTTATTGTATTTGTTCCGCCAACTCTTATAATCTCTTCTTCCTGTAAAACTCTAAGTAATTTAACCTGTAAATTTAATGGTAATTCAGCAATTTCATCTAAAAACAATGTCCCTCCGTCAGCTAGTTCAAACATTCCAGGCTTCCCACCTTTTTTAGCCCCTGTAAAAGAACCTTCAGAATAACCAAATAATTCTGCTTCTAATAAATTATCAGGAATAGCACCACAGTTTACTTTAATTAAAGAACCTGAAGTCCGTTCACTAGATTCATGAATAACATTTGCAACAACTTCTTTTCCAACACCAGATTCTCCTGTTATGAATATAGTAGAATCTACTCTACCCATCTGAATAGATAAATCGATTATATTTTTCATTTTATTGCTTTTAAATATAATATCATCCATTTGAATTTGTTGCTTTCTTAATTTCTCTAATTCAGAATAATACTTTTCACTTAATTTTTTTGCTTCATTCAGCTCTTGTTTTAAATGATTTAACTCTTTAACATCACGGGCAGTAGTTACTACTCTTACAATATTACCCTCGTCATTAAAAACTGGATGACCTGTGCTCAAAACTTTTTGACCAGTTTTAATTTCATGCATTACACTAACAGGTGCTTTTTTTTCCAAAACTTTAAAAGTTACTGATTCAGAAAAAACACCATTTTCCACAAGTTCTTTCATATTTTTACCAAGAACTTCTTCACTTTTAATTCCAGTTATTTTCTCATAACTACTATTTATTCTTAGTGTATCACCATTACCATTTGTTATATAAATACCATCTGAAACAGATTCTATAATGGCATCTAACTCTTTATTAAGGTTTTTAACATAATTTAATTCTTTTGAAACTTCTTCTAATTCAGAAATATCCTGAAAAACTGAGATTGCACCATCTATTTTTCCATCTTTATATAAAGGGCTCCGATTAGTTAAAAAAGTTTTATCTTTATATTTAACCTTTTGACTTAAACTTTTAGTTTGAGATTCTATGACTTCTTTAATACCATTATCAGGAATTAAATCTGTGAGTTTTTGCCCAACTAAATCTTCCTGTTTCTTTTCTAACATATTCTTTGCAGCTTGATTACAACTAACTATTTTAGAATCTAAATTAACACTTATAATTCCATTATGAGTAAAGTTAAATATTGCATTATACTTTTCAGCAATTTTTTTATATTTATCAGAAAAATTGGTTAAAAGATCTGTTCTTGTTAAAATACCAATTAATTTATTATTATCATCAACTACAGGAAGTCTTCCAACTTTAATATTCCATACTTCTTCCAGACTTTGATTTTTGCTGACTGTAATAACATCCTTTGTCATTATGGTTTCAATTTTATTATTAGTATTTATACCTTCGATAGAAGATTTCATAATATGGCTTTTTGTAAAAATACCAATAACCTTTTTTTCTTTAGAAACCACTGGCGCTCCATCAATCTTATTATTATAGAAAATTTTAGCAGCCATTTTTATTGTACTATCTGGGGTCAATGTCATAGGATCTTTTGTCATTGCTTGAAAAACTTTCACATAACCATCTCCTTATATTAAACTAAAGCTTCTAATTTACATTATATATAATTTAGTTACCTAAATACAAATATCATTAATTTAATACACATAGACATAACAAAACCCTTCCAAAATTTGGAAGGGTTTTGTTTGTTAATTTTTTTATCTCTGATTAGTTTTAATTAAATTTATTTACTCAGTAATTAATTCTAAAGGTACTGGAGTATATTCAGCAACTTCTTCTCCATTTACTACCTTAATTGCTGTTTCAACTGCCATTTCACCCATTAATCCTGGCTTTTGAGCAACAGTAGCTGCCATTTCTCCTTCTTTTACAGCTTCTCTTGCATCATCAATAGCATCAAAACCAACAATCATAATCTCATCAGAACGACCAGCTGCTGCTATAGCTTCCATTGCACCTAAAGCCATGTTATCATTGTGAGCAAATACAGCGTCAATGTTTTGATTACCCTGTAAGATATTTTCCATAACTGTCATACCTTCTGCACGATCAAAACCAGCAGGCTGTCTTGCTATTACTTCCATACCAGAATATTTATCCATAGCCTGGTTAAAACCTTTACCTCTATCTCTTGCAGCAGAGGTTCCAGGGATACCCTGAAGTTCTACAACATTACCTTCTTCACCTAACTGCTCAGCAATAAAGTCTCCAGCCATTTCTCCACCAGCAACGTTATCAGAAGCAATATGACTTGTAACATCAATACCTTCTGCTGCACGGTCAACTGTGATTACAGGTACTCCTGCATCCTTAGCAGCTGTAATTGCAGAAACTACAGCATTGCCATCAACAGGATTCACAATTAAAACATCAATCTGTTTAATTAATAAGTCTTCAACACTGCTCAACTGAGCTGCTGCATCATTCTGAGCATCAACTGTTAAAATTTCTACTCCCATTTCTTCTGCCATAGCTTCAGCACCATCTTTTAAGTCAACAAAGAACGGGTTATTTAAGGTAGATACAGCCAAACCAATTTTAATATCCTGAGCTGCAGCACCTACAGAAAGTCCGACTACCAACATTAAAGATAAAGCTAATACAATAATTTTTCTCATTTTTTTATTCCTCCTTGAATTTAATTCTTTTAATGAATTCTGTCAAAAAGAAGCTGGTGAAAAGATCACCTCCTATTTGGAGTATTTTTCTTAATCTATATTATTACTGCTGCTGACTCTTACGATCTAAGAAGACAGCAAGCAGAATAACAGCACCTTTAGCGACTAACTGATAAAATGATGATACATTTAAGAGATTTAAACCGTTATTTAAAACCGCTATAATCAAAGCACCAATAATTGTACCAACTACGCCCCCACTACCACCTGAGAGGCTGGTTCCACCAAGTACAACAGCTGCAATTGCATCTAACTCATAACCTTCTCCAGCCATCGGTTGGGCTGAATTTAATCTTGAAGTTAGAATAATTCCACTGACTGCAGCTAAAAAACCATTTAAAGCATAAACTGCTATTTTTATTCGATCTGTATTAATACCTGATAATTTAGTTGCTTTTTCATTACCACCAATTGCGTAAATGTAGCGGCCTAATGGTGTCTTTTTTAGTAAAATATATATTATAAACAAAAGTATAAACATAATAATAACTGGAACTGGAATTCTACCCAAATAGCCAGCACCAAAGAATCTAAAAGTTTCATCAAAACCTGAAATAGGCCGTCCATTTGTATAAATCAGAGTAAAACCTCGGGCTACTGTCATCATTGCTAAAGTTACAATAAATGCTGGTAATTTAGCTTTGGCAACTGCAATTCCATTAAATAAGCCAAGCGCTGTACCAGCCGCCAGACCAATCAAAATAGCTACAAATACATTAAGACCTGAATTAACAATCATTCCAGCAGTTACTGCTCCCGAGAAAGCAAGCATTGAACCAACTGAAAGATCAATACCTCCGGTTAAAATTACCATTGTCATACCAAAAGATATTATTGCAATAATTGAAACCTGTCTCACTACGTTTAGTAGATTAGGTATTGTTAAAAAATAAGGACTCATAAAAGATAAAACAGTAACTAAAATTAAAAGTCCAATACCAGTTTTAAATTTATTTAAAATTTCTATAACATTTTTTTTGTTTATATTATTATTAAGATTATTCAATTTACTGACTCCTCCTTCCAGTTGCCAGCTTCATTACAGCTTCTTGATCTGCTTCAGCGGCATCCAGTTCTCCCATTATTTCCTTTTCGTGCATTACTATAACTCTATTGCTTAAATTTAATACCTCAGGTAGTTCTGATGATATTAAAATTACAGCAACCTCTTTATCAATTAACTCCTGCATTAAATTATATATTTCTCTTTTGGCTCCCACATCTATTCCTCTTGTTGGTTCATCAAGAATTACTACTTCTGGCTTTGTTGATAAGAGCTTAGAAATAACAACCTTCTGCTGATTCCCTCCACTTAAATTTTTAACTAGTTGCTTTTCTGAAGGAGTCTTTATATTTAAATCATTAATATATTTTTGAGCAAGTTCTTTTTCAGAAGCTGAGTTAATAAAAGTATTAGCTTTTAACATTTGCTTTAAAATAGAAATGCTAATGTTGTTAGCAACCGAAAGACTAAGTACTAAACCTTCATCTTTACGATCCTCACTTAAATAATAAATCCCTTTATTTATCGCATCAGCTGGTGAATTAATTTCTATTTTTTCTCCTTTATAATAAATTCCACCAGTTTTGGTTTTAAAAACTCCAAAAATAGATTTAGCTAATTCAGTTCTTCCAGATCCCATTAATCCTGCAACACCTAATATTTCTCCTTTACGCAGAGAAAAAGATGCATTAATGATTTCATCGGGTACCGATAAATTATCAATTTTTAAAATTTCTTCTCCTGGATTAAATTCCATTTTAGGAAAACGATCTTCAATTGTTCTGCCCACCATCATATTTATTAATTCATCTTCATCAGTTTCTACAGTTTCTACCTCACCAACAAATTCTCCATCTCTTAAAACTGTAACCCGATCACATATCTCAAAAACTTCTTCTAAACGATGAGAAATATAAACTATTGCAATATCCTGATCCTTTAAACGCTCAATTAATTTGAATAATATTTCAATTTCTTGATTTGTTAGAGAGGAAGTAGGTTCATCCATTACCAGAATTTCAGCATCCTGCGAAACAGCTTTTGCAATCTCAACCATCTGCTGACTACCAATATTTAGGTCCTTAATTTTTGACTTCGGATCAATATTTACTCCCAGCATATTTAATACGTCTTCTGTATTTTGATAGAGTTTTTTATAATCTATAAAAACTCCTTTTTTTTCTTCACGTCCCAGGAATATATTCTCTGCAACATTGAGATGTGGTATTAATTCTAACTCCTGGTGAATTATTGCAAGTCCTGCATTTTGAGCTTCTTTTGTATCATTGAATTCAACTGATTTACCTCTTAAAATGATCTCACCTTCGTCTCGTTGATGAATACCATTCAAAACTTTCATCAAAGTTGATTTGCCAGCACCATTTTCACCAAGTAAAGCATGCACTTCTCCCTTTTTAAGAGAAAAATTAACTTTATCTAAAGCTTTAACCCCAGGGAAAGTTTTAGTAATATTTTTCATTTCAAGTACTTTTTCTGCTCCCATTTAAAAATCAACTCCTGATATTAAAATGATGTTTGCATAGGGAGTAATTTCTCCACTGCGAACTACTGCCCTGGAGTTATTTGTTTCCTTTTTAAATTGAGCATGTGAAATATACTCAATCTCTGCTGTCGGAAGCATCTCTATTATTTTTGCTTCTAATTCAGGACTTTTTTCTTTAATTTCTGAAGCCAAAATTGCTTTTTCAACAACTAAATCTTCTAAAGTAGCTTCAAGTATTTTTATAAATTTTGGATAACCCTTTGTTAATGATAAATCTACTCTTTCAACAGTCGGTGGAATTGGCAGGCCACAATCTGCAACAACAAGACTGTCTTTATGACCCATTTCTGCAATTAATCTTGATAGTTGACTGTTTATTATTCCATTTTTTTTCATCTTATTTACTCCTTTCAGCAAGGAATTTATTTAAATCTTCTTTATTAGGTACCGAACTTTGAGCACCCATTTTAGTAACTGAATAAGCTGCAGCTTCTACTGCAAACTCCAAAGATTTTTTAATGTCATTTTTCTCCATTAAACTAGCAGCAAAAGCTCCTGCAAAAACATCACCTGCAGCTGTAGTATCAACTGCTTTAACTTTTAAAGAATCTAGATGTAATTTTTCATTTCTGCTGTAATAATTTATTCCTTTTTCTCCTTCAGTTACTATAATATTTTTTACTCCTTTATCAAGCAAGATATCAATTTTTTCAGATCGTTCTTCTAGATTAATATCATCTAATAGTAAATCTAATTCCCCTTCATTAGGCAGCAGATAATCTACTTTAGATAAAATATAATCTGGTAATTTTTGAGCTGGAGCAGGATCTAAAACTATTTTAGTATTATTAACTGCAGCAATCTCAATTATTTTTTTTATTGTTTCAACTGGTATTTCTAATTGCAAAAGCAAAATTTCTGCCTCAATTATTTTGTCTTTTATCTTTTCTATCTTATTTTCATCTAATTGATAATTAGCTCCTGGCGAAACAATTATTCGATTATTTCCTTTTTTATCAACTGTAATAACTGCAACACCCGTACTTACACCATCTACTTTAAAAATATTATCAATTTTTGCCCCACCATTTCTTAAGCTGGATATTAATTTAGGAGCAAAACTATCATTTCCACAGGCACCAATAAATTCTACATCTTCTCCTAATTTTGCAGCTGCAAGAGCTTGATTTGCTCCTTTGCCACCTGGTATCTGCTCAAATTTTCCGCCAATAATAGTTTCCCCTTTTTTAGGGTATCTATCTGTTTCAACAACTAAATCCATATTCATACTACCAATTACAAGTATTTGGGACAACTTAATCACCTACCTTTTAATCCTATTTTAAACTGATTCGCGAATAATTAAATCTGTATTTAATATTTGATCTTCAATTTCAGCATCTTCATCATCAATCATTTTTAAAAGAACAGATACTGCTCTTTCACCCATTTCATATTTTGGCTGACGCATTGTTGTTAATTCCGGCTTTAAAAGTGAAGCAAGGTTAATATCATCATGACCTGCTACTGCCATATCTGCCGGTATTTTTAAGTCAGCTTCAAACAATGCTTTATAAACACCAGCTGCACTTAAGTCATTAGCTGCAAAAACTGCTGTTGGAGGCGATTTTAATCCCAATAAATTTTGGGTAGCTTTATAAGCTGAATCTTGTGTATAATCTCCCTCAATAATATAATCTTTCTTAATCTCTATCTTATAATCTTTTAAAGCTTTTTTATAACCTGAAAGTCTATCCCTGGCAGTAGTAGTGTTAAGATCACCACTTAGATGAGCTATTTTTTTATGTCCCTTTTTAATCAAATATTCTACCATTTGATAGGCAGATTTTATATTATCAATACTTACCAGAGGGTATATGTGATCAAGTACCGATCTATCTATCTGAACTACAGGATAATTAGAAGCCTTAAGATTTTTTAATATTTCTTCATTTCCAAGAGAAAGAGAAACAATTAAACCATCTATTTGTTTGCTTTTAAACAATTCAACTGCTTTTCTTTCCCTTTCTAAATGATTATCTGTATTAAATAATATAACAGAATAACCAAGCTGCTGTGCTTTATCTTCAACAGCTCTGACTATTTGAGGAAAAAACGGATTACTGATATCAGGAATAATCAAACCAATAGTATGGGTTTTCTGCATTACAAGTCCTCTTGCTACACTATTTGGATTGTAATTCATTTCTTCAATAATCTTTAATATTTTGGCTCTTGTATCATCTCCAACATCAGGTTTGTTATTTAAAACTCTAGAGACTGTTGTAATTGATACATCAGCTTCTTTTGCTATATCTTTTATTGTAACTCTCATTATATCACCTAATTTAAATTGAATTATCTAAATTATTTATTGAAAATATTTAATATAAAAATCTGTGTAAAAATATTTACGTTAACGCTTCCGGTAACGTTTACAATTATAATTATAAAATATTCTGAAAAATATTTCAAGTATTTCTGAGTCTTAATTTAATCTTTATCATTCATTAAAGATAATTATTAATCGATTACTTTAAAATACTCTGTCATGAAAGCTATAATTGCTCCTACCATTTAAAATGATTTTAAAAAAGAAAAACTCCCCGGGGGAGGGGAGTAAAATTATATAAATATATTAATTATATTATAGCAAAATAGATCTAATTATAATAAATCCAAGTGATGGTACTATTAGAGTTCCTAATCCAGTATAAAAAGTTGCAGTCATTGCTCCATATGGAACTAGCTCAGGTGCTGTTGCTGCAAGACCACCTGCAACACCACTTGTTGTTCCAATTAATCCCCCATAAACCATGGCAGAAGTCGGATTATCAAGGCCAACTAGATCTGCTATGAAAGGTGTTATTACCATGGTCATAATTGATTTTACCAATCCAGCAGCTACAGAAATAGCAATAATCTCCGAGCTTACACCTAGTGCGGTTCCTGTTACAGGACCAACAATAAAGGTAACTGCTCCAGCACCAATTGTTGTAACTTCAGCCGGATCTGTATAACCTAAAGCCATAGCAACTCCACTACCAACTATAAAAGAGAAAATTACTCCCACTAATAAAGAAATTACTCCTACTGGGCCAGCTTTTTTAAGGTTTTTAAGTTTAACACCATACGCAGTAGAGATAATTGTATAGTCTCTCAGCATACTACCACCTAATAAACCAATACCAGCACCACTGAAAATTGATATATCTGCCAGTCCACTACTTCCACCAGTTACTTTACCACCAATGAATGCTAAGACTAAACCTGTAATAATTGCAAGAGCCGAAGCTATTCGCTCTTCTCCCAGCATAATCGAAATTTTCTTAGTTATAAACATTATTAATGCAACTAGAGCTATAGAAATAATTAAATGATCTGCTCCAGCAAAAGAATTAAATGCATCTGTTAACAATTTAAATCACTTCCGTTTCTTTAATAAAATTATTTTTTTAGTTTTGATAATAAAGGTACTAAAAACATTGCACCTATTGTCGCTACACCACCTGCTAAAATAGCAACTAACCCACCATTAATAGCACCAACAACATTTAAACGTGCAGCCATAGCAACAATAATCGGAATATATAAAGCACTTAAGAACTTAATACCATTTTCAGTTCTAGGTTTAAACATTCTGCCTCTGTTTTCAAGATAATTTACTGTTAAAACCATAAATAACATTGCAAGTCCAACTCCACCAACATCTCCACCAGTTCCAATGAACTGACCTAAAATTCTCCCTAAAAATGAGCCAAGCAGCATAAAAAATGCTACAAAGCCCATACCGATAATTTCCATCATCTCACTCCTTAAAACTTTTATCTAATATTATTTTTAGCCAATAATTCCTTGGCTTTTCATTTCTTTAATTTGAGCATCAGTTAAACCTAAACTTCCTTTAAGCACTGAATCAGTATGCTCACCTTTTGCAGGGGCATGACTTTTAATTTCTCCTGGGGTCTCTGACAAGTGGAATGGGGAACCAGCAACCTTAACTTTACCAATTCCAGGCTGTTCAAGATCCACTATCATATCTCTGTATTTCAAGTTGTCATCTTCGACAACTTTATCTACTGTATTAACTGGTGAATAAGGGAGTCCATATTCTTCGAAAACTTCTTCCCATTCAGCAGTATTTTTTTCTTTTATTCTTTTTGCAAGAATTGGTATTAGCTCATCCTTGTTTTCTGCTCTTAATGGATTTGTTTTAAATCTTTCATCATCTGCTAACTCAGGCATTTCAAGAGCATCACAGAACTTTTTCCATAAACTATCATTCCCAATTGGAGTTACAATATAATTATCTTTAGTTTTAAATGACTGGAATGGTACAATTGTTGGATGTGCTCCACCAAGTGGACCAGGAATCTCTCCCTCCATTGTATAGCGAGCAATAGCATTTTCTAAAACAGAAACAAGTCCATCTACCATTGACATATCAACATGCTGTCCTTTACCAGTTCGATCACGATGACGTAAGGCACTTAAAATACCAATAACAGCCTGGTGTCCTGCCATAATATCACCAATAGAACTACCAACACGGCAGGGTTCTCCACCTTCAGGTCCGGTGATACTCATCAAACCACTATATGCCTGAGCTACCATATCATAAGCAGGTTTACTGGCATATTCTTCTAAAGCATCATGACCAAATCCGCAAATTGAACAGTATATTATATCTTTTTTAATTTTTTTCATTTCTTCATATGAAAAACCAAGTTTTTTCATTGTGGTAGGGCGGTAATTTTCTACAACCACATCTGCATCACTTATTAAATCTCTTAATATTTCTTTACCTTTTTCTTCCTTCAAGTTTAAAACAATACTTTTTTTGTTGCGGTTAATACTAATAAAATAGCCGCTCTGCTGTTCTCCAGCTTCATCTTCAACAAAAGGACCAAATTGTCTTGAATCATCACCAAATGGTGGCTCTACCTTAACAACCTCTGCACCTAAGTCTGCCATAATCATTGTTGCAAATGGTGCTGCCAATACATGGCTTAAGTCAATAACTTTAATCCCGTCTAAAGCTCCCATTAAAAAATCTCCTCCTATAAAATATTAAAATAATAAATTTCTAGTTAAAAAACTAAGTTGACTTGTAGTCAATTTGACTCATAGTCGAATTATATAATAAAAAAATATTTTTGTCAAAAAAATAATAAACCCCAGCATTTAAGCCGGGGCTAAACAGGACATTTCTGCCCTGGGATAACTTAATCTCCATAGATTATTGGAATATCAATATCATGATGATCAAGTCGATCCTCGGTAATATAAATATCCTGTTCATATCCATTTAATGGTCTAGTTCCTTTTGGTAGAGATTCTTTTAAAAGATTCAGTTTGTGATATCCTAAAGGAATATTTTCAAAATAAAATTCTCCTCTTTGATCAGTATAATCTTTTTTATTTAAATTTCCTACTGCTAAACCTGCCCAGACAAGATATTCCTCATTTTCATCTTTGTTTCCATTAGCATTTTTATCTAAATATACTTTACCACTGATTGAACCATTAATTGTAAGACCAAAATTTTGCATAATATTTTGGTTATCTTTAACTCTAACTAATATTTCTTTAGTTACTGGTGTATAATCTGCAATTAAATTTCTATAATCAAAATTCAAAAGATATAGATCATTAAAATATGGTTTGAAAATAAAGAAACCATCTTCATCAGTTTCAGTCATAATACTGTCTAAACGCATCGAAATATCTTTAAGTCTTTTTTCTCCTGGATCCATAACTCCATTATAATTTTGATCTAGATATACATATCCTGCTACAATTGGTCTTGGTTCAAAATCAGTAAATCTTGTGTTTTTCTTTTCACTTCCTATGAAAGAAAGAGCATGAGAATAAGAGATTGTAACATATTCTTCATATTCACCATTAAGAAAATTTTGATATTCTCTACCTGCTTCAATTACTATTCCACTTTCATCATCACGAATAATATCATAGGCCCCTCCAAAAGAAATTCCATTTTGACCGTCTTCTGGAACTATATATTCTCCAAACAATCTGATATAACCAGGGTTATCTGGAAAATAATAATCACCTGATAATAAAAGTGATTGATAATCTGCTAAAAGTTCACCCTGATAGTCATTTAACTCTGCTGATACACTAAATTCTCTGTTAAAATAATATTTTAACTTCAATGAACTTTCTTCACTTATTAAGTTTTCTGATTCTTCTTCTCTCCTCTCAGTTGATAAAGTTAAAGAAGCTCTATCAGAAAAAGATAATCTTATTTGGCCATCATAAATTCTATCATAATATCTCAAGCCTAAATTGTCACGCTGCTGTTCCCCGTCATAATTTAAAGATATAAATAAATAATTATTGATTCTTTTATAAACTGATAGTTCAGCTTCATAATCCTGGTAATTTCCTTGATAATTATCTGGGGGAAAATTATATATTTCTAAATCATTATCATAATAAGCCAACTCACTTGTTATTCTAAATGTATTACCATAGAGATTATTAACTAAAGCAACTCCTTTTTTAATTTCATTACCCTCAAATAAATATAAATTGTTTTCTGTATCAGAAATTAAATAATCTTGTCTGTTATCTTCATATAAAAGAGAAACAGAATTATAATTTCTCCAATTAGGATTATAAATAACTCTGAATTTGTAATAATCGCTTTCATCTAATCGATTTTCCAAAGTCTTTCTCTGACCAATAGTTGGATTAATACTCCAGTTATTAGTTAAATCTAATTTCATTGAAATTGATTTATCTTCCCCTTCTTCTTCTTCCATATATTCTTCAATTTCAGGTGGAAAATATATATATACACCTTTAATATATCCTTTTAACATTGAAAATAACAGTTCAGCTTGAGCACCATTTTCTAGATTATCAAATTCTCCTGCTACCAGCCAATCTAAATTAATTACTGTGCTACCACCTAATCTTAATGCAAAACCTGTTATTGATGATAATATTTCATTTTCTGATTCACTGTCTGGATTTTCTGATTCATTATAAATTGTAGATTCTAAATTAAATGATAATTTGTCATTTAGAGCATAATTAGATCTAATTGATCCAAAATAACCTTCCCACTCATTATCCGAAAAATTACTATCCCTAAAACGACCTGCCATTAGTTCTATTTCTTTAACTTTAGGCTGCAATATATTACTTGAACCTGCTAGATATTTTGTTTTAATGCTTTTATTTCCATCTTCATCTATTATAATTATCTCAATTTTATTTAAATAACCAGCTCTTAACTCTAAATTTTCTATTAAAAACTCTCGATCTCTTTTAATTACTTCTTTTTTTGCTAATTTATTATTAATAATTATACTTAAATCATCACCTTTTTTTACATTAATTTTTAAAGTAGTATAAGGTATAAGTTTAAATGAAAGTCTATCAGGTAGAGAGAAATAAAGTCCCTGCATATCAATTTTACCCATTGTGTTTTTTAAATTAAGATCATGGTCACCTGCTATAATTAACATGTTATTCTCTTGATATTTAAATTTTATCTTATCAAGCTCATATTCGACATCTTGATTATTTAAATTATAACTAAGGTTGTTATTTATAAAATAAGCCCAATTATTAACACGTCCATAAAAGTTTAAATCTCCCCTAATATTTTTGCTCAATTCTGAAAAAATTCTATCTTCTAATTCAAGCTCAACTCGGTAATGAACAGAACTAAGCTGAAAGCCTCTTAGTTCATCACCTAAAATTTCTTCCTTTTCTTTTTGATATAAATCTTTTTTTTCATCTAAATCTAGGATTTGATCTTGACTAAGATCTTCAATAAACTCACCCTCTACAAGTAATTCTTGAAATGAATTATTCCAGCTGATCTTATAATTAGTTAAATATGAAAAAACTTTTTTACTTAAATAAAATTCGCCTCCATAAATAATTGGCTCTTCAGTATCCCATTCTGGATGATCTATATATTTTTTATCTTTTAAGTCAATTATTACTTCTTTGTTTGCTTTTGTTAAAATTAAAATAGATAATTCTCTGTTAAAATTTAGTTCCACATCAAGGTAGGGTACAATCAAATTAGCAGGTAATAAGACATAGTCTTCCTCTTTAAAATAAAATAATTCAAAAAAATCATTTTTTTCATATACCATTTCTTTATTTATATCAAAAAGAGTTAATAAAACTATACTTGTTTCAATTTCAGGATTACTTTCTTCAAAACCCTGAGAAAATACTATTTGAACTGCGAAAAAAAAGATTAAATATATTAAAATTAATATTATTAATTTTTTCATCTTTTCACCCACTTACTCTATTGTTATCGGAATCTGATATTCAGGCTCATAACTTGTATTATAAAGTCTGAAGCTGAGTATAAAAGTATAATCCCCTTTTTTTAAACGATCTTCTAAATAAAAAGCAAATTGCCTTTCATAGCCTGGAAGGATTATTAATTCACTAAAACTTTTTTCCATAACAACTTTATTCTCTGAATTAATTATTTTATAAGAAGGGTAATAACGCAAATGTGCTTCCCCATCATTTTTAACTCTAATTGTTATTCCCTGAGGTATAGAATCTGAAGTCTTATATACTCTCAAACCATTAAATTTAAAATCATATTTAACACTCTCAGGAATATAATAAATTACTGAACCAACCTGACTTTTAACATTGGAACCTGTTGCAGCATCAATAAGACCTGTTTCTTGCTCAAAAAAAACTACTCCTCTACGTTCTCTAATAGTTTCTGCTGTTTCTGGATTAGAAATTGTAAATCTAACTATCTGTTTTTTCCCCGGAGGTATTTTAAACTCCCTAGGATTAAATTTTATCAAGCCATCTAAACTGTAATCTGTTTCTCCTGCCTCATAAAAAATCAAGCCATCATTTTCATCAAGTGCCCAATCATTAAGCAGTGCTTTGAGTTCAATTTCTTCTTCGCCTGTATTTATAACTTCTATTAAACCAGTGCTGTGTTTTTTATCCAAAGCATTCAAAATAATTCTCGCTGGTTCAATTCTGACTGCTGCCCAACTTATTCCCGAAAAAATTGTAATAAAAATTAAGAAAATTACTAAATTAAAGAAAATAAAACTGAAAATTTTATTAATTTTTTTCATAAATATTACCCCTTTCTACTTATTCAGGGGCTGAATATACAGCCCCTGCCTTGTAGTGGAAAAGTTGTATTTACTTATATTATTTAGAGCTTGTTAAATTGTAGCTGCTCTAAAGATAACTTCACCATTATAGTAACCATGGTTTGTACTCATTGTGAATGGAACTCGGAAGTTATGAAGTGCTGTTAATTTTTCGCCTGGATCTCCATCATACTTGTCAACTTTAACAAGTGAACTTGTGGTAAATGCATCAAAACCACTTTCCCAAGTTGCTCCTGCGTCTAAACTTGTTCTCATATGCATTGGTAATACTGCACCAGTATTATCTTGTGCTTCTAAAGCTTGAGCTTCTACAGAATATCTGTAGTTATCATTAGAAACAACTTCGACTGAGAAGATATCACAAGCACCAATATATACGCCAGAATCGGCAGGATTAATTTGAGCATTACCGCCATGACCTAATGATACCCAGTTTTCATCAAGGAAGCCACCAATTTCATTGTCAAATGCAATTATATAACCAGTAGCATTTGTCGCAGCATCAGCATTTGGACCATAACTAATTGCAGAAGTTGTACCCTGATTACCCTGTAATTTTAGCTCTAAAAAACAAGGGATATAAGCTCGAGTGTCTATTCTAACTGATACATCTTGATTTCTTCCATTTGTATCATAATTTGCATCTCTATTCAAGCCTTCTAAATGAGTATAGTCACCAGGGTTGTCAGAATCTACATCATTAAAGAAAACTGTACCATCATCATCTTTATGCTGATCATAAGCTGCATAAGCTCCACCATCACCAAAATAAGCACTGTCATCAAATTCTAACGGATTTGTAAACACCCCGGTATACTGAGCCATTGCTGCACCTGCAAATATCATCACCAATACCATTGTTAAAGCTAATACTTTAATCCTCATTTAAAACTCCTCCTTTTATTTTATGAAATTTGTTCCCACCAAAACATTTATATAAAAACATCAGGCAGAGCTGATGTTATTTGCCCATTTGGAAAGCAATTATTCGAGGATAAAATTAAATTGATAATTTTTTTCTCCAGCCTGAATCTTTTTAAAGTCATCAATTTTAAATTGATAAAATATTTCTACCTGCCCAGAATCTAGAAATGTTGTGCTGCTGCCACTTGCTATAAAAACATCTTTACTATTAAGACTTTTAAAATCTCTATCAAAATTAGCCGCTTTTCTGCTTTCAGAATCAGCAGCCACTTTAATTGAAATTCCATCTTGATAGTCATTGTTTAAAACCACTTTAAGTTTCCAATCTGTATTAGAAATTATTATCAATTTTTGCTGTCCAGAACTATATAATTCATGAGTTCTATTATTTAAGTTATTAATAACAGCAGTACTTTGATCAGCTTTAACCATTTTTTTCCATGGTTGAATTTCGAAAACTAGCTTATATTCATCAATTTTATTTCCATTATCGATATAAAGAATATTTTCATATAATCCTGGTTCATATTCATTTTTTAAATCAAATTGAAAATTAATTGCTCTATTGAAAAATAAATTATTTTTTTCTGCTTCAAAGCTTCTACTACTTATGGGAAATAAATTATTTCTACCCAATATTTTTAAGTTTGTAGAATTGATCTTTTTAGATGCAGAAGTAAAATAATTATTCTGAGCATAAACTTTTATTATTTCAGCTTTAATATCTTGGATAGGAACTGAAATATTTATGCTTTGATCTTCATCTGGAGCATAACTGCCGAGATAAACTCCTGCAGCTTCCACATTCAACTGAGACAGGAAAATCATAAATAAAATAATAATAATAACTCTCAATTTCATATCTTTCCCACCTCCTCTTTGATAAGTTAATACTAACAGTTTAACCTAAAAATATTCTTGTTATCTCCTCGAAAAAAACACGAATTTTATATTTTTTACCTTTATTTTCTGTTAATAACTATAATTATCCAAAAAGAAAAACCACCAAAAGGTGGTTTGAAGTTTGTTACAAATTATTATATTTTTTATGATTAACTTATTTCTTTAATATCTATGGAAGGTTTTTTAGTTAGTTCTAAGGCTTCACAAAATGAATTAACTCTATTCATAATTATTCCACTATTTATCAGATTCATATCCTGCAGCAATAAGTATATTTTATAATTATTAATACAAATGACGTCACAAGATCGAAGCATAAAGCTTATTTTAACGGCGGCCTCAGAAAAAGTAATCGGAAGCTTAACCCCTTTAAAATCAATTTTGATCAAAACAAATTCCCCTTTTTGCCTTCTAACATGACGCAGTTCGACATCATATATTTTTTTAAAAACATCAACATTACAAATTATCGCGCCAGAATCATCATTATTTTCAAAAGTTAAATCTTCTTCGATTGTTTCAGATAATTCTCGACTTAATTTAATTTTGTGATATTCATTTTTTAATTCTTGACCTGGCAAAACATCAAGCTCGTCTTTTAGAATTTGCTCACACTTTTTATAACTATTTATCGCCTCAGCAATCCTTCCTAATTTAACAAGAGCTTTAATATAAAGTAAATAAAAATTTTCTCGATAAGGATCATATTCTATACCACGGTGCAGATAATTAACTGTATCCCTAAATTTTTGTGCCTGATATAATTTATTGCTAAGTATTTCTATTAAATTTAAGTAATTCTCTCTTAATTTTTCCCGCTGAATTTCAGTCCAATCCTCATAGCGTAGTGCAGGAAAAAAATCTCCTCTATATAGCTGAAAAAGTTCTTCAAGCTCCTCTACTTCTAATTCTTTTTCATGAATCATCTGGTCAGTCTTTTTTTCAAAATAATCCCAGTCAGCCCAAATTTCATAAGCATTATTTATTGAATAACCACCACTTACTGATTCGATAATATCCTTTGGAATCCCATCTTTTGCTAAAGATCTTCTTAAAAGATAGATAGTATTATATAATTTGTTTTTACCATCCTCTAAGTCTGAACCTTCCCAAAAAATGTCGATTAATTCTTCTACACTTACAGTTCTTTTTTTCTCCAATAAAAGATACATAAAAATAGATAAAGCTCTTTTCGAAACCCAAGCACTTCCACTAACTGTTTTATTATGATACTTAAAATAAAATGGACCTAATCCATAAAATTTAATAACCTCTTCCACTACGGACACCCCCATTATTAATCTGCAACAATCTATAAAAAGGGGCACTTGTCAATTTTGACAAATGTCCATTACTTTAAAAAGATGCTTCTAAAATACTCTTAATATCTATTCTATTAACTTGACCAGCAGAATTTAAAATAGAACTATTATGCATTGCTTTATCAATAATATCTTCAAATTGTTTTCTTTTTACCCCTATTTCTTCTAAAGTGACAGGAATCCCTGTTATAGCCCTAAGTTCATTTAAAATACTAACCACAGCATTTACAGCAATTAAGGCTCGATCATCTGGATCAGTATCAATAAATTTATCTCTGCCTTCTAGAGCAAGCAAAATATCCTGATACGCATTCCTACAGTAGTCAAACTTAAGGTTATAGAACATTCCATGTGGCAAAAGTACAGATAATGCATCACCATGTGAAACCCCAGCTATTTTTTCACAAGCATCACCAACTGCATGAATAATACCTGCATGAGAATTGGAAAAGGCTATCCCAGCCATCACAGCTGCATTATTCATAGCGACTCGGTACTTTTGATTGTTTACGTCATTAACTAATTCTCTTAAGTTCTTTCCTATTAACTTTAAAGCAGCAAAAGCATAAGCATCACTAAGCGGATTAGTCTGAAGTCCAGTATAGGCTTCAACAGCGTGTACAAGAGCATCTACTCCAGTCGAAGCTGTAAGTCTTGGCGGTAAAGCAAAGGTCATCTTCGGATCTATAACAGCAAGATCTGGTATCAATCTACTGGAAACAAACTCTAGATCATTTTTGTTTTTTTGATCACTAATTACAGCAGTTAAAGCAGCTTCAGATCCCGTACCACTTGTAGTTGGAATTACAATAAAGGGCTGCATATCTGCATGAGCAGTTTCCACCCCAGCTAATTTTTTTAAGTCTTCAATCTGCTCAGATATCATTAAATTAATCCCTTTAGCTGTATCAATAATTGCTTCTCCACCAAGTGCAATAATACCATCACACTCTAGGTCTTCATAACGTTGAGCAGCTTTTTTTACAATCTCTAGTGTTGCCTGATTAGGAATAGTTTTAATTATCTGTCGCTGATTTATTGACTTATTTTCAATATGTGTTAATAGTGTATCTAATATCTTTAATTCATCTAAGCTTTGATTGGTTAATATCAAAGGATTACTAACATGTAAACGATCAAGCTCATAATTTAAAGTAGATAAGGCATGCTCTCCAGAAATGATTTTAACAGGACTAAAAAACTCAAAATAATCCGACTTATACATTAAATTTCACCCTTTTCTCTATATAAAAATAAGGCCCTTAATATCAGCTTTAAGCGAGATATATTTCTTTTAAACTTATAATCTAAAATTTTTTCAGAAAATTTATCTGACATGATATATGCCTCAACAAGCTCAAAAATATAAATTAAAGAAACTGCATATTCTAAATTACCTTCTAATAGTATCTTGTGTTCAGAAAATGCCTGTCTTATACCCTCTTTTGCTCCTAAAACCTCGTAAGCAAATTCTTCATCTTTAAAATATAATTTTAAATCAATATTTTCTGGCTCATGGTGATATCCATAATATTTAAATTCATCATTTTCTTTTTTTAATATAATAGAGGGTGATTCTTTTTCTACTGCAACTGCAGCAGTGAAATTTTCAGGTAAATATGCTAATTCTTTTTTTATAATAGGCTCTGTGTCAGTTAAAACTGTAAAAGAGCGACCTATAAGTGAAAGAATGAATTTATCAATACAATGGTGCAAATATTTCAAAATTAAAGCCTCCCTTTTCTTAATCTCTATATTTTGCTCTAACTCCACCTACAAGTTTTAACCTAGTTTCTGCAGCAGTAAGATGCGCTTCTCCAATTTCTTTAATTGATAATCTAACTGGTACAGCTATATTTTTAAGATGCATTCCAATTAAAGCATCACCTATATCAATTCCTAAATCAGCTTCCATATTTTCCACAGTAACAGCCTCTGAAAATTCTTTAAAGGCCGCTGTAGCAAATGCTCCTCCAGCGGTTCTATGGGGTATTACATTTACTTCATTAAAAGAAAATTTCTGTTGACATTCTCTTTCTATAACTAAAGATCTATTTATGTGTTCACAACCCTGTACAGCAAGATAAAGCCCGTATTCTTTTAAAATTTTCATTATTTTTCTTATAATCTTATCTCCTAAATCTACATCAGTGGCTGAGCCAATTTTTTTACCCTGAATTTCACTTGTACTCCCACCTAATATGAAAATTGAACCAGCTTTCGGTTTTACATTATCTATTAGTTCTCTGATGGCTTTTTCAACATCAGTTAATATTTTCTCTGTCTGCATTAATAAATCTCCTTCCTAAACTTAAGTATATATTTCTATTTTAACTCAAAATACAATATATCGCAAATATGTGATTTTTAGAACAAAGATTTTAGTTATATAATTTTTTGTTAAATATTATTTATTTCATAAGAAAAAGCCGGGAACTATCCGGCTTTAAAGTTATTTTTTAGACTCAGCTTTAATTTTTTCTTCGATTGCAAAATATCTATTTTTTGCAGCTTCAGATAATTCTTTCATTATTTTTTCTCTATATTTAAAAGCTAATGCTTTGCGATCATGATATTTATTATCATTTAAAATTTCAGACCAACTAATTTTATTGCTTTTATTAAAAAGATCATAATCAACAATTCTTTCACCTTCACTATTATATTCAAATGCAAACAATATTTTTTTTATTTCAAGCGGGTCTAAAAAAGTAAATAGCTTAACCTGATAAGCAGTAATTGAAAATAAAGCAAATGCATGATCTTTAGTCCATGATTCACCAAGTATAATTCCAGCTTCTAAGTCTGATAAAATAGTAATCAAGCGATTATATTTTAATTCATATAATTCATCTGAATCAAAAATATTTATTTTAAGTTCAGACCACTGTTGATTTTCCAAGCCATGAGTAATATATCTTATAGCATCACGCCTTAATTCTTCAAAAACTAAAGTAGTATTTTTTTTAATTAAAATATTATCTTGCACTTTTTTTAAAGACTTCAATCTAGATTTAATTGGTTGATCTGTAAAAGAAATAATTGTACTATCAGCACTACCTTTATCAATGCCTTCTAAAATTGACATTTCTTCAGCCTGATAATTATCTATAATTTCGTCGATTACTTTTTTGCCTGGCTTAGGTATTCTCATAACCAACTGTCCCGGTCCAGCAGTAACCTTATCAACTGACTGACTTAGATCTTGCTGGTTCAAAATCATTGTCATTAAAGTAGTAGCATTCATGGGAAGATATAAAATCAAATCAGAATCTTTCACTTTAAAACTTTCTTTTTGGTAATCACTTAAAAAAATAATTACCGATTCTTCTTCTGCAAGTTTAATGGCAGTTTGAAAATCCAATTTTTTTAGTTCTGTTTTTTGAGAAAGTTTTTGCCAAAATAATTCTGGTGATTTTACTTTAAAAAATAAATATCTGGGACCACTACGCACAAAATTCATTAAACCACTCCCATAAATTCAAATATTTTAAAATTTCTTAAAACTTAACCAAAAGAAATTAGCCAGATTTTAGCAAACCTGGCTGATAAAAATTACTTGTTATTTAAATCATATTAAAAGATTTATACTGTCTACCCTGATCAACAATCCAGGGATACTTAACTTTGTAATCTTCTTTAGATGGAAGTAATAGATAGTTGATATTTGAAATCCCATTTAAAAATTTATTATCACTAGCAAATTCTTTTTGATGATTATGACCAAAAAGATTAATTTCTGAATTTAGAGGAAGTTTTTCTGGATAATGAGCAATTCCTATTTTAACTCCATCTAATTCAATAATACTTCCTTCTGGCATGATCTCGCTTCTATTAATGTTTGCTTTAATAATATTAACATCATCATGATTTCCAGGAACATATATTATTCTTGCATTAGTCAATTTTTCAAGATTCCTTATAAATTCAGCTGATTTCTTCTGATAAAGTGGTATTAATTCCTTACCAGCATCTTCAAGTTTTAAGTTATCTACCAAATCTCCAGTATGAATAATTACATCTGGACGACTATAGCTCAACATTTTATAAATATGAGAATAGATAGATTCTGGTGTATCACTAATATGCATTATTTTTAATTCCTGAGAATTATGATATTCTTCAGGTAATTTATATCTATTTTTAAAATCATAAATTCCACTACTGAAATTATTAATTACTTTTTTTAGGACTGAAGTCATCTTATCACTCCTCTACTAATCTACTTTTGACTTCATATTAATTATTTGATTAACTTTTATTATAATACTTTTATTTCCAGAATTCAAGTTTTATTTCCCCAAACTTAATTATTATTAGTTTGAAATTTAGACAGGGCTTTCCCATTTAAATAATTAAATAATCTCCCTTGATAAGTGTTTCTTTTTTTCATTTCCTTAATAATCATGTCATGAATTTTCCACCAGGGAGTGTCCCAATTAACAAAAATTGATTCTTCACCAGGAGCTCTACCAATTAAACGCTGCACAGCAATATCAGGTGATAAATTTTCTAAAAATAAAATTACCCTTTCTATATATTCAGCAAGTGAACAAATTTCAAGTTCCCCAGCTTTATACTTTTTTGCAAAAACTGAATTTTCTCTAATGTATAGAGCATGTAATTTAACATGGTCTACTTCCAGAGCTGACAAAATTCTTGCTCCCTCAATTACATCTTCTCTTGTATCACCTGGCAAATTCAAAATTAAATGTGCTCCCACTTCAACTTCAAATCTTTTTGCCCTTAAAACAGCATCAATAAATTCTGCTAAACCATGCTGCCTGTTCACATTTTTTAAAGTCTTATAATTTACTGTTTGTAATCCAAATTCGAAGGCCAACTCTATTTCTGAAGAAATTTCCTGTAAAATATTTTTCAAAGTAGAAATATATTGATCACTTATTGAATCGGGTCTGGTAGAAAAATAAACTGATTTTATTCCTTCAACTTTTGCAGCTTCTTTTATATAATTTTTCAATTTATTAAGTTCTAAATAGGTATTTGTGTAATTCTGAAAATAAGCAATGAATTGATCTACCCCATATCGTTCCCCTATATACTCTTTATTTTCTAAAAGTTGATTTGTAACTGACATCTCATCGGGTAACATCTCAAAGTCAGCACCTTCCTCACCACAAAAATGGCAGCCCGCTTTTGCAAGGTTTCCATCTCTATTGGGACAGGTTGTAGGTAAATTAACCGGTAATTTATATGTTTTCTTACCATATTTATCTTTTAAAAACTGTGAATATTTATAATATGGTTCTCCCATTTTTACACCTCTAAACTGTTTTCTTCAATTTATTTAATCTTCTTTGTCTTTCATCTAAATAATTAGTTATATTTTCTACCGTACTGTTAATTATCAGCTCACTATCAAAATATTCACTTTCAAAAATGAAATTAAGTGTTGAATATTCTCCAATTTTATCATAAAAATGAGCATCACTATTTATAGCAATCTTAAAACCATATTTTTGGGCTAATTTTAATAATTTCAGTGATTCAGATTTAATACCTCTAGTTTTATATTTGTTCGGGTTATAAGAACTGGCATTCAACTCTAAAATTACATTGTTTTCAGCTGCTGCCTCAGCAACTTTTTCTAAATCAACAGGGTATTCTCTTTGAACTGGATGAGTTATCATGTCAAGCTGTGGATTTTTCATTGCTTCAATTGTTGCTTTAGTATATTCTGCTTTATTATTTAAATTATGCCCTGTTAAGCGATGAATTCCTGCTGCAACAAATTCTAAATAACCAAGTTCTTCATCTGTTAAATCTAAATTACCATTTTTTAAAATATTTGCTTCAACACCTTTAACAATTCTAACACCATATAATTCATCAGGAACAATTGCTAAATTACCGAAATGATATACATTAGGCCCTCCTGGTAATTTGGGGCCATGATCAGTAATTGCTATTAATTTCATCCCCTTATTAAAGGCACCTCTTGCCATCTCATCAACTGTAGAATAAGCATGACCACTTGCTACAGTATGAGTATGTAAATCAGTATTTATTTTAAACACTATTAATTTCTCCTCCTTATATTACTCAAAACTCCAAGTAAATGTTATATTAAACTGCTGTTATTATCTGTAAACATTTTAACAGTCATTGACCTTAAAAGCAAATCAGAAATGAAAAAGCTCCCAAATGGGAGCTTTAGTTTTGACTTAATATTTTTGTTAAAAAGTTTTGTATTCTTTCTGATTCAGGATTAACAAATATTTTTTCAGGAACTGTATCACTTATAATCCTGCCGTGATCCATAAAAATAACCCGATCAGAAACATCCCTGGCAAAGCCCATTTCATGAGTTACAATCAGCATTGTGATATTTTCATCTGCTAAATCCCTAATAACTGTTAAAACTTCACCAACTAGTTCTGGATCCAGGGAAGAAGTAGGCTCATCAAACAACATAATATCAGGTTCCATTGCCAGCGCTCGTGCAATTGCAACTCTTTGTTTTTGACCACCTGATAATTGAGCTGGATAAGCATCTTTTTTATCATAAAGTCCAACTTTTTTTAATAGCTTTTCAGCCCTGTTTTTAACTTTTTTCTTTTTCTCACCTTTAACAACTATTGGTGCTTCAATTAGATTACCCATAACTGTTTTGTGAGGAAAAAGATTAAAACCTTGAAAAACCATACCCATTTTTTCATAAGCTTTTTTGCCAGATTTTAATACTGAAATTCCCTCTATAAATAATTCTCCCGAATTTATTTCTTCTAAACCAATTAGCGATCTCAAAAGAGTACTTTTACCTGAGCCAGAAGGTCCGATAATAGAAATTACCTCTCCCTGCTGAACTTCAAAAGAAACATCTTTAAGCACCTCTAATTCGCCAAAATTTTTATAAATATTTTTTGCCTTTATCATTTCCAAAATTATCACCTATTCGTAAACAGAATATTTTTCTTCTAATTTGCGGAAAACTGTAACAATAACTGAACTAATTATTAAATAGAAAACCGCAGCTATTATAAAAGGTATAATAGAAAAATCTCTTGTTACAGCTACCTTAGCAGCCCTCAGTAAGTCACCAAGGCCAATCACAGCTACTAGAGCACTATCTTTAACAAGATTAATTGCTTCATTACTGGTTGCTGGCAAAACTCTTTTTACAGTTTGGGGAATAACAATCCTACTCATAGTTTGTTTGTAATTCATACCTAATACTTTTGCAGCTTCATACTGACCGTCATCTATAGATTCTATTCCACCTCTAAAAATTTCAGTGAAATAGGCACCATAATTTACAATAAAAGTCAGGGCTGCAGCTGGAAAAGGATTTAAAGTAATACCCAAAACTGGCAGACCATAATAAGCAAAAAAGAGCTGTAATAAAAGAGGAGTTCCTCTAAAAACCCAGGTATAAAAAGATAAAATTGATTCTAAAAGTGGAATTTTAGAGATTTTACCCAGTGCCCCAAATACACCTAAGATTACCGAAAAGATTGCTGTGACCAAATAAAGCTGGAAGGTAATTAAACTACCTTCCAGTATATATCCTGATACGTTTAATATATAATCAAACAAATAAATGCCTCCTACTTAAGTACAATATCTTCTCCAAACCATTTTTCAGAAATTTCAGCAGCTGTTCCATCTGCAATCATTTCTTCTAAAGCAGAGTTAAGAGCCTTTCTAAATGAATCGGCACCATCACGAACACCTACACCATATTTCTCTCCACCAAAATCATCTTCAAGAACTTTAAACTGGCCTGGACGCTGACTTATATAATAACGGCCAACAATTACATCTAAAACAACCGCCTGAACTCTTCCTGTTTGTAAATCCATTAAAGCTTCAGTATTATTAGAGAACTGACGTAACTCTTCAAAAGTTTCTAAAACTTCTGGCTCAGATTCTACAGCACTAACTGCACTACTTCCCAGCTGAATTCCAACAACTTTACCAGCTAAATCTGATTTTGTTTCAATATCACTATCTGCCTGTACTACAATACTTTGAGAGTTTTCTAAATATGGCCTAGAAAAATCAATACTCTCTTCTCTCTCTGGGGTAATTGTTAGACCATTCCAGATTACATCAATCATCCCATTTTTAAGACTTAAAATAACACCATCCCAATCAACAGCTTTAAATTCTACTTCAACACCCATTCTTTTTGCTGCTTCTTTAGCTAAATCTATATCAAAACCAACAATTTCTCCACTTTCATCTCTAAAACCCATTGGTGGAAAACTATCATCTAGACCTACGACTATTTTTCCTTTTTCCTTAATTTCAGCTAAAGAATCTTCGGCCATTACATTACCACCAATTAATAATAATGCTAATAAAACAACAACAAAAATATTTAATAAATTTTTTCTCACTTTTTTTCCTCCTAAGTATATTTTCTTTTATTATACTTTATTACTTTATTATTGTAAAGCGTTAATAGAAAAAAATATATAAAAATATTTAAAATTTTATATGATCAAATAAAAACATAATTAAGAGGGCAGTTAAGCCCTCAAAATTATGTTATATTAATATATTTTATTTTAGATTTGCTTGTCCTCTATAAACTAATCCTCTAACACCATCTACAGTGATAATTTCTCCATCTTTAAATTCATCACTAATATCACCTGTATTAACTACTACAGGAATACCAAAGTTGAGTCCAACTATGGCAGGATGAGAAGTTAGCCCTCCACTGAAGGTTACAACTGCTGCTGCTTTCTTCATTGCAGGTATAAAGTCTCTATCTGTCATTGGAGCAATCATAATATCTCCTTCTTCAATCTTTTCGATCGCTTCTTCTGCAGTTTTAACTAATTTAGCTTTTCCAATTGCTATACTCTTACCAATTCCCTGACCATCTGCAATTGGTTTACCAACAACATCTACTTTAATTAAGTTAGTTGTACCAGAAATACCAACTGGAGCTCCAGCTGTAATAGTTACTAAATCTCCTTCTTTAATTAAGTCATATTCTAAAGAAGTTTTAATAGCATTATCCATCATTTCGTCAGTTGTACTGCTTCTAGCTACTAATAAAGGAGTCACACCCCAGGTCATAGATAACTGATGCAGTACTCTTTTATTTGGTGTTACACCAATGATAGGTGTTTGTGGTCTATATTTGGAAACTGTTCGGGCTGTTAAACCGGAACCTGTAGAAGTAATTATAGCTTCTGCGCTAAGCTCTTCAGCAGTTTGACATGTTGCAAGTGAAATAGCACATGTTACAGACTCAGCTGCAAATTCATATTTGCCAGCAAATTTATCTTTATAGCTATCAGAATTTTCAACTTCTGTTGCAATCTGAGCCATAGTTTGTACAGATTCTATTGGATACTTACCAGCAGCTGACTCTCCAGATAACATTGTTGCATCTGTTCCATCATAAATAGCATTAGCAACATCAGAAGCCTCAGCTCTGGTTGGACGAGGATTTCTGATCATAGAATCAAGCATCTGAGTTGCAGTAATTACAGGTTTAGAAGCCTCATTACATTTTTTAATCATCATTTTCTGCACAATTGGTACTTTTTCTGCAGGGATTTCCACTCCAAGATCACCACGGGCAACCATAATTCCATCAGCAACCTCTAAAATAGAATCAAGATTTTCTACACCTTCTTGATTTTCTATTTTAGCAATAATGAAAATATCTTCATTTCCCTTTTCTTCTAAAATTTTACGGATTTCAATAACGTCATTAGCTTTACGAACAAACGATGCAGCTATAAAGTGAACTCCCTGCTCTACACCAAAACGAATATCAGAAATATCCTTTTCAGTCAATGCAGGTAAACTAACCTTAACACCGGGTAAGTTAACACCTTTGCGAGATCCAAGTTCTCCACCATTAACTACTTTACATACTACATCCTCATTATCAATTTCAATTACTTCAAGTTCAATTAAACCATCATCAATTAAAATTTTATTTCCAACTTCCATATCCTTTGCTAAGTCTTTATAGGATACAGAAATTTTTTCGGGAGTACCTTCAACATCTTTTTTTGAAACTACAATTTCAGTATCTGCTTCTAACTGGATCTTGTCACCTTTCATTTCTCCAGTTCTAATTTCAGGCCCTTTTGTATCAAGCATTAAACCAACAGTTTTGCCGGTTTCTTTTTCTACTTCTTTTACCAGATCAAATCTTTGCTTATGTTCTTCATGATTACCGTGAGAAAAATTCATTCTGGCAACATTCATTCCTGCTTCAACTACTCTTTTAATTGTATCCTTATCATTCGTTGCTGGTCCTAATGTACATACTATCTTCGTTTTTCTCATATTAACCTCCCAATTATTTGTTTACATTGATAAAATGTTTGCTAAATTATAAATATCCATATTGATTGTTTCAGTCTTTTTAATTGCATCTTTAATTTCACAAACACCAATGGAATTGTCTCTGTAATTGACCATTTTATCACGTTTTCCTTCTAATAACAATTCAACAGCCTTAGCTCCCATTCTACTGGCAACTATTCTATCTGTAGCTGTTGGGCTACCTCCTCGCTGCAGATGGCCTAAAATTGTAACTCTAGTTTCCATCCCAGTCCTTTCTCTAATCAAATCTCCCATAGCCATACCGGGACTGCCATGATATTTATTTAAATCAGCAAATGGAGCTTCTACCCCTTCTGCTATTAAAATCAAACTGTGTAATTTACCGCGATTAAAACCTTGAGTAATTTTATCACAAACTTCTTGTGGGGTGAAGTCGATTTCAGGAACTAAAATATATTCTGCACCACCAGCAAGACCAGTCATTAAAGCTAAATAACCAGAGTCACGTCCCATACATTCAATTACAAAAGTTCTTTCATGAGATGTTGCAGTATCTCTAATCTTATTAATCGCATCTAAAATTGTATTCATCGCTGTATCAACACCAATAGTATAATCAGTACATGATAAATCATTATCAATGGTTCCTGGTATACCTACAGCTTTAATATCACTTTCTGCATTAATTTTTTGTACTCCACGCAAAGAACCATCTCCACCAATAACAACTAAAGCTTCAATTCCTTCTTCTTTCATATTGGCATAAGCTTTTTTTCTTCCCGCTTCAGTTTTAAATTCTTCACAGCGGGCAGATAATAAAATTGTCCCGCCTCGCTGAACAATATCAGCAACTGAACCTCTATTCATATCGAAAAAATCTTTTTCTATCAGGCCTTTATATCCATGTCTGATTCCAACTACTTCCAGATCTTTATAAATTGCTGTTCGAACTACAGACCTAATAGCTGGATTCATACCTGGAGCATCGCCTCCACTTGTAAGCACTGCTATCTTTTTCACACTTAAAAACCTCCATGTTAAAAATTCATGTTAAAAATTTTCATGTAAACAGGAGTAAGCTTCTTCTGCCTCAATAGCTGGTACTTTAATCTGATAACTCCCAGAACCCGCATCATCAATTTGAAGCATGAAGCCTTCTTTTTCCATGAATTTTGAAATATTATCAACCTCTTCTTTGGAAGAGGCTATATATACAACCTGCCACATTTAAAAGCTCCTTTCAATTTCCAGAATATTAAAATATTCTAGAAAACAAAGCTATTATTTACCCTTCAGAATTAACCTTACCGTGTTTGCTCATTATTTCTGCATTGCCTCTAATTTTCATTGCAGAAACATTTTCAGTAAACTGAGCAGCCAGAATTTCTCCTTTATCCAATTTCTCTGTATGATTAAATTTTGTATCTTTACCTCTTGTTAAACCAATAATTGTAACTCCATCTTCTAAAGCTTTAATTAAAATATAATCAGCATTAACATCCATGGTTTTTCCTCCTTTATCCACTTAATAATATAATAAGCCAAAAAGCATTGTCAAGAAATTTGTCATAATATATTAAAAGATTGCGATTTTTTTCTCAGATTAATGAACATAAGTCAAAAAAGTATAACGAATATTTATTAAATATATTGGTATTTTGATTTTTTCAGAGCTTTTGCTAACTCATCCTTTGTCTGCTGACTGCTATCTATATTATATTTATCAGCTGTAATTATCAGCCTATTATTTCTTTTCAAGAGAACAGATACATCACCTTCTTTTTTTAATAAGTATTTCTTTAATTTAATCATTCTTTTTTGTGAAAACTCAGAAATATCTATGAGAAGCAAATCATCTTTAAGCGATATAATTTTTTTAGCAATAATCTGTCCTTCACTTTTTTTGCCATAAACTAAAAGTGCTCGATTTTCAAGCAGATCAAAGTTTATCTTTCTAAATAAATCAGAAAAAACTATGACTTCTATTTTTTCTTGTTGATCACTTACAGTTAAAAAAGCCATTTTATTATTACGCTTTGTTATATGCTCTTTATAATTTATCAAATAAGCAGCAACCAATACTTTTTTTTCTTCTGAAATATTAAGTGCTCTCTCAATAGTATAAGCTTTTAAATCTTTCAATTTTTCTTTGTACTGATCTAAAGGATGAGCAGAAAGGTAAATCCCTAAAAATTCTTTTTCCTGCTCAAGAATAGTTTCGGTTTTCAATTCTTCTACTTCGGTATAATTGAGATCTTCTTCCATAAATTGATTCTCATCATTAAATAATTCTGCAAATGACTGTTGTCCTTGAGCCCTATTTTTAGATAAATTATTATATTTGTTATAAAGCTCTTCATAATTTAAAAGCATTGATGCCCTACTTTCAGCAATTTCATCAAAGGCGCCTGCTTTAATAAATGCTTCCAAACTTTGAATATTGATTGTAGAGATATCGACTCTTTTCAAAAAATCAATTAAAGAAGAAAATTCTTCATCTTTTCTTGCTTTTACTATTGCTTCAATAGCAGAAGAGCCTACATTTTTGATTGCTTTTAGTCCATACCGAATTTTATTATCAGCTTCAGCTGTGAAATTATGATAGCTCTTATTAATATTTGGTGCCAAAATTTCTAAGTTAATTTCTCGTGAAGCTTTAATATAATCAGCAATTTTATCCTGGTTTCCCATAACAGACGAAAATAAAGCAGACATAAAATCAGCTGGATAATGATATTTCAAATAAGCAGTTTGATAAGCCAAAAAGGCATAAGCAGTAGAATGTGATTTATTAAAGCCATAGCCCGCAAAATATTCCATCTGATCAAAAATTTCCTGAGCAGTTTCTTCTTTTAGACCACGCTCGACTGCCCCATTTACAAACTTTTCTCTTTCGGATGCAACCAACTTTAATTTTTTCTTGCCCATTCCCCGCCGCAAAAGATCAGCTTCGCCCATACTGTATCCAGCCACCGTACTTGCAATCTCCATAACCTGCTCTTGATATAAAATCATCCCAAAAGTTTCTTTTAAAATAGGTTTTAATTTCGGATGTAAATATTCTGCTTCTTTTTCACCATGTCTAATAGCGATAAAATCATCCACAATATTACTACCTAATGGTCCCGGTCTTCCCAGAGCTAGCATAGCAATTAAATCATTAAAACAATCAGGCTGCATTTTTTTATTTAAGGATTGAAATAAATAAGATTCCATTTGGAAGACTCCGGCTGTTTTACCAGTACCCAAAAACTTATATACTTCACTATCATCAAGCGGGATATTGTCAATATCAATTTTCTTGCCACGATGCTCTTCAATTAATTGTAAAGTATTTTTAATTACTGTTAAATTTCTTAAACCTAAAAAATCCATTTTTAAAAGGCCTAGCGCTTCCAAATCTCCCATCGGCAGCTGAGTAATTACACTTTCATCCTGCTTCTGCAAAGGCACAATTTGGGCCAAAGGCTCAGCGCCAATTATAACACCGGCTGCATGAGTTGAAATGTGTCGGGGCAGACCTTCAACTCCTCTAGCATAATCAATTAACTCTTTAATTTCTCCATCATTATGATAAAGTTCCTGCAGCTTCTTCTGATCTTTTAAGGATTGTTCAATTCCTTTACGAGAAGAAATTAACTTTGCTACTTTATCAACTTTTCCATAAGGAATAGCAAGTGCTCGCCCCACATCTCTAACTGCAGCCCTTGCTGCCATAGTTCCAAAAGTTCCAATTTGTGCTACTCTTTCAGTTCCATATCTTTTTTTAACATATTCAATAATTTGATCTCTATTTTCATCAAAATCTATATCAATATCAGGCATTGTTACTCGCTCTGGATTCAAAAAACGTTCGAAGATAAGACCATATTTTAAGGGATTAACTTTTGTGATATTTAAAAGATAAGCTACTAAACTCCCCGCAGCCGAACCTCTACCTGGGCCAACCATTATTCCATTATCCTCCGCATATTTAACAAAATCATAAACAATTAAAAAATAGGCAGCATAACCCATCTTAAAAATAATTTCTAGCTCATATTTTAGTCTATCAATTGCTTCTTGATTTGATTTCATCCCCTTTACTTTAAGACCTTTAAGACATAATTTTTTCAATAAATCTTCAGGGCTTTTTTCTTCACCTAAATCAGGGTAATCAGGAAGATAAAAATGATTAAAATCTAGATCAACTTCGACTCTATCCGCAATTTTAATAGTATTTTGATAAGCAGAATCTAAATCAGGAAAAAGTTTTGACATTTCTTCCGGTGATTTATAATAAAATTCTTCACCTGTAAAAGTCATCCGATTCTCATCAGCAATAGTAGTTCCTGTTTGTAAAGCTAATAAAATATCCTGTAATTCTGCATCTTCTTTATTTAAATAGTGACAATCATTTGTAACAACTGTTGGAATGTTCTCTTCTCGACTTATTTTCAATAATCCTTGAGCAGCTTCTTTTTCCTTCTGTAAGTTATGGTTTTGCAGCTCTAAAAAGAAATTTTCTTTACCAAAAATAGCATGATAATCAGAAACTGCTTTTTTAGCAAGATCATAATTGCCCTTAATTAAAAGTTGTGGGATTTCACCTTGAACACAAGCAGAAAGACAAATTAAGCCATCACTATACTCTGCCAGTAATTCTTTATCAACTCGCGGTTTATAATAAAATCCTTCCAGCCATGCTTTTGATACCAGCTGAATTAAATTATGATATCCTTTTTTATTCTTGGCCAGCAGTACCAAATGATATCTTTTTCTATTTTTTTCAAAACGACTCCCGGGACTTAAATAAAGTTCTACTCCTATAATAGGTTTAATGTTTTCTTTTTTAGCTTTTCTATAAAAATCAATCATTCCATAGAGTACTCCATGATCAGTTATTGCGACAGCTGGCATATCATACTCTTTGCTTTTTCTTATTAATGAATCAACTCTTATTGCCCCATCTAAAAGGCTAAAAGCAGTATGATTATGGAGATGAACAAAATTAGACATTTAAATCATTCCTTTAAATTTATGCTTGTAAAATCTTGAGTTTTTTTGTATAATATAATCAAATGTTAATTTAGGAGGTGCAGTTATGAAAGAAGAAGTACAAAAATATATCGATAAAATTAGACCCAGTCTACAAGCTGATGGTGGAGATGTTGAATTAGTTGAAGTAACTGAAGATGGTATTGTTAAAGTTAAGCTTTTAGGTGCCTGTAGTGGTTGCCCAATGTCAACCATGACCATAAAAAATGGTATTGAAAGAACACTAAAAGAAAATGTTGACGGTGTTGAAGAAGTACAGGAAGTTTAATTTTTAATAAATCAATATTTTCAACATTTAAATAAAGAAAAGATTTTAAAAGCATCCTCAAAAGGGGATGCTTTTTTATTAAATAATCTAAAAATCTGATTTTGATTATTCTTCAGATTCATTTTCTTCATTTTTTAGTTCTTCTTCTGGAATACCGACTTCTATGTCAGAAAATATTGTTTTTTGAACATCATTTATCATTTTGCTCACATTATATTCCGCTTCTAAATATTTTTTAACATTATTGTTAATTTCAATAAAATTCTGCAGATTTTGCAGTCTTTCTTTATCTTCTTCACTTAATTCTTCTCCGGACATTCGCTTGGTCTGCATTTCCATCATTAAATTTTGATAATCAAGCAGCATTTTTTTAGAACCTTCTTTTGCCATTACCTTTTTTCGCAATTCTAAATAATTTTGATATTCATCCGAGTTTTCCAACTTTTTCTTCAACCTTTGTGCTGTAGCTTCTACTGACATTAAGATTCCTCCTTCAAAATTTTAATTTCAGCTTTAATTTCTTCTTCAATCTCTATTATACCAAATGTATAGTTTTTTTCCAGGCGTTTATCAGTTGGTGAGCCTGAATTAAAAAATAATTTATCACTAAATCGCTCATTAAATGGGCGATGCGTATGCCCAAAAACAATAATATCGCTATCATTAAAAGTATAATTTAAACCCTGGAGTATATTTTTGCCTCTAAACTGATGTCCGTGAATCACAGAAATTTTTTTGCCAGCTGCTTCAAAAGTTATTTTATCTTTTAATTTTCTTTTCAACTGATGACTATCTCTGTTACCAGCAACTGTTTTAACTTCTGCAATTGATTTTAATTTATCTAAATATCTTTCCTCACAATGATCTCCTGCATGAATAATTAAATCAACTTTTTTTAATTTCTCAATCAAAATTTCTGGAAAACCAGCACCTGCATTAGGCAGATGTGTATCTGAAATTACTCCAATCTTCATTATATCTTAAACCTCCATTAATTTGAAAAAAACAATTTAGCAAGCAGTGGATATTTGATATCTACTGCATCATAAGGACATAGCTCCTGACAGCAAAAGCATCGAATGCATTCATCTAAATTTACTTCCGGGAAATTATCAATCATGTTTATGGCATCAGGGGGACAATTTTCAGCACAGGTTCTACAGCCAACACAATTATCTTCTTTAAAAACCGGTTTAGGCCGCAATAATTTTTCTAATATATCTGACATGAACTCTGGCATTCTTCCATCAAGTAAGTTGTTTTCCTTTTCAATCTTTGGAATTTCAACCTCATTTAGTGGTGTTACTTTATTCCCTCTAACTTTCAATTGTTCTTTCTTTATAATATTATCTTCTAGTGCAGCTTTTATTGATGGGACTTTTTCCTCAGGCTTAATTCCCAGAAGTCTAACAGCTGCAAGATCTAAATAATAAGGAGAGGTAGAAGCAAACAAATAATTGAATTCTCTCGGTTTTCCATTTGAAGGTCCTTCTCCTTCCATACCAACAACTGCATCCATAATTGTTAATTCTGGTGCAACAAGAGCTGCCAGATCATTCAACATTCGAGAAAAATCATAAACTGACTGCATTCTTAAATGATACTCTGCTTTTAAAACTCCTGGAATACATCCAAAAAGATTTTTAACTCCACCAGTATACATTGTTAAACCATGAGTCTTTAATTTAGGTAAATTAATAACTAAATCAGCTTCTTCTAAATAAGATGCCAGCTGAAAAGATTTATTAATCTTACCTTCTTTGTATTCCTGCCTTTTTGAATCAGTATTATAATTTAATTTTATATTTTCTTCAGCTGCCATTTCATAAAGTCCAGATTTTTGATAAGCCCTTTTTAGCAATTTATCATTGAAAGGTCCGCCAGGGCTGTCAGCTATAATTACCTCTGCCCCTAGTTCTTTAACCTTTTTAGCAAGAGCTCTGATGAACTCTGGATTAGTAGTCACGGCTGCCTCTGGAGCCTTTCCCATTAAAAGATTGGTTTTAAATAAAACCTTATCTCCAGCTTTAATAAAATTATCTAAACCTCCAAGTTCTGCCAGTAAAAAGTCTAACTTTTCTGCTAATTCATCGGCCTGATAACTATAACATTTTTTTGCAGCTACAATTGTCATTTTTTTCCCTCTTTCATTATTAACAGATAAAAATTAAAACCGGCACTAAGGCCGGCTTATAAAATAATTTTCTTCAATAAAAATGTACTGTTATATTTTTAGTACATTAAAAAGATATTTAGGAAACTTTTTCACTGTTAGTTTTTTTGTCCTTAGTAGAACTATTATCTTGATTTACATAAAAATTTGACCCCTTAAAAATAACCCCAGGAGCGCCAATAATTCTTTTTACTTCTCCACCACATTGGGGACAATTTTCTAAGGCCTCATCTTTAATATTTTGAAATTCTTCGAATCTACCACAATTTTCACACTCATATAAATATGTCGGCATTTTTCTTCCTCCTTCATATATAATTTTAAAATTTTATGCTTAACTATTCATTTACTATATTTAAATAACCCCAATAATTATAAAGCTGAATGAAAATAAATAAGACAGCAATTAACCACTTTGAATAATAAACAAAATATCCAAGACCTGCAGCAGAACTAAGAATAATAGCGGTTAATACAAACTTACGCTTTAGTTTAATTTTTAATATTTGCCACGGAATTAATCCTAAGCCAATAAACACTCCAGAATCAACATTATAAAATAGTCCTGCAATACCAACCAAGACAAAGATAATCAATAAAAATAAATTCATAATATAACCTCCAAATGTGGAGTAACTTTATTCTTTAAAAAATAAATCCAACTTTATAATAATATATCATAAATTAAAGTACTTTAGCAAGTTATTAATTTACAGCTCTTTTAGATAAAAACAAAAACTATCATTTAAATTTAATTATTCAATTCTAATAAGGCTACAGATTCTATATGATAAGTTTGAGGAAATAAATCTACAGGTTGAATTTTGACTAAATTATATTTTTCCTTTAATTTTTTCAAATCTCTTGCCTGGGTAGCTGGGTTGCAGGATATATATATTATTTTTTTAATGGAACTTGCTAATAATAAATCAACTGTTTTTTCGTCCAAGCCTTTACGGGGTGGATCAAATATTATGCTATCGATTTCTTCTTTTTCCAGCAGTTCTGAAAGTTCTTCTTCAACCAAACCTTCTTTGAATTCCACATTATTAATATTATTTAATTTAGCATTTTTTTCAGCATCTTTTACAGCCGATTCCAAAGATTCCACTGCATATATTTTTTCGGCCTTATCTGCCAGATAAAGGGCAATGCTTCCTGTACCAGAAAAAGCATCAATCACTTTGGCGCTGCGATCATTACCAAGATATTTTGCTGCAGTATCATATAATTTTTTAGCCTGCATAGTATTTACCTGAAAAAATGATCTAGCAGAAATCAGATAAGCAGTCTGCCCAATATATTCTGTAATTTTATTCTCACCTGCTAAAAGTATATCTTCTTTACCAAAAATCACATTTGTGTCCTCATTATTTATATTTTGAACTACTCCTTTTAACTCAGGTATTTTACGCATTAAAGTTTTTGCAATTAAGTTCTTATCAATAAAATCGTCCCCATTAGTTACCATAACAAGCAGTCCTTGATTAGTGCAGGTTCCTACTCTAATAACTAGATGCCTCAATAAACCTCGAAGATTATTTTCATTATATACACTCAATTGAAATTTATTTAATTCTTCTAAAGTTACTCTTAAAATTCTATTAATTAAGGGATGCTGAATCAAACAGTCATGATTTGGAACTATATCATGACTTCCTCTTTTATAAAAACCAGCAGTAATTTGATCATTTTCGTCTAACTTTAAGGGGAATTGAGCCTTATTACGATAGCGAAAATCATCATCTGCTGCCAGCACATCCTTTAATTCAAATTTTTCAATACCTGCTATCCTATTAATTAGCTGTTTTATATTATTATGTTTAAATTCCAACTCTTTTTGATAATCAATATGCTGCAGCTGACAGCCTCCACATTCATTATATACAGGACAAGGGGCTTCAATTCTCCCTGATCCAGCTTCAATTACTTTTATTAATTTAGCAAAAGCATAGTCTTTTTTTATTTTAGTTATTTTTGCTTTAACCAGATCCCCAGGCAAGGTCAGAGAAATAAACACAGCCATGCCATTTTCAGCTCTGGCCACTCCATCTCCCCCGTGAGCTAAATCATCGATTTTAAAAATTTTAATCTCACCTTTTTTCAAAATTTGCACTCCTTTATAATAATTATTATTAATATCTCATACGTGTAAAGTTTATCACAAAAACTTCCTGCTTATCAAGCCAGCTTTACAGGTTAATACTTCTATGGTAAAATTATTTGATAGAATATTTATCAATTAGAAATAAATTTAACTCTGGTTGAAAATTAATTATTTGCTTTGATTAGTTTCTTAAGTTTAGAATACTATAATAGGGGGCAGTTCTTTGAATTTTCAGGTTGTAATAACTCAAATCATATCATTATTCCTACTCATTGCTGTTGGTTATTTTCTCAGACGCAGCAAGCATCTTGACAAGAAAGAAACTGGTGCAATATCTAAACTACTTTTGGATTTAATCATTCCTGCAATGTTAATTTCTTCACTCCAGATTGATATTACTGCTAAAATGCTAGATAATTTTACCGATTTATTTCTATACTGGATTGCTTTTTATTTGATTTTAATACTACTTGCTTCAATTATTTCTAAATCTTTTTCTATTTCCAGAGATAAAAAAATTGTTTTAAAATTTTTCTTAATTTTTGGCAATGTTGGTTATATGGGACTACCAGTGATAGATGTTATCTTCCCAGAAAATGGGATTTTCTTCGGCTCGATCGGAGTTGTTGTCTTTAATATTTTTTTATGGACCTATGGCGCCAACCTTTTTTTAAGAGGGAATGAATCGAAGAAAATTAATTTAAGAGATATTTTTAATAATGGTGTGATTGCAATTATTATTGGTTTATTTTTAATGCTCACAGGTCTCAAACTTCCGAATTTAATCATGAATGCTGTAAATATGCTTGCAGAGGCTACTTTTCCACTTTCGATGCTGGTTATTGGCAGTGGCCTGGCACAAATTAAGATCTGGGGTATTTTCAAAGATTTAAATATTATTGCTTACTCAACTTTAAAGTTATTAATAATTCCTGCTGCTGCTCTTATAATTTTAAATTATTTCAATATTTCTGATCCGATAAGAACTATTTTAATTTTACAGATAGCAATGCCTGCTGCTGCCAATGGAGTTATTTTTGCAGAAAGATATGAGGGTAATTATATTTTTGCAGCTGAATGCCTATTTTTATCTACTCTAATGGCTGGCTTCAGTATCCCTTTAATTTCTTATTTAACCACATATTTAAAATAATAATCAATGGAGGAAGTAAAATGCAAAGCAATTCTCAAAAACTTGGTACAGAGCCGATAATTCCCCTATTAATGAGGCTCTCTATACCATCAATTATAGCAATGGCAATTCAAGCTTTATACAACGTAGTTGACAGTGTTTATGTCGGCAGAATTAGTACTGATGCTCTTTCTGCTCTTTCTTTAGCTTTCCCAATTCAAATTATTCTAATCGGCATTGGAGTCGGAACAGGAGTAGGTGCCAGTTCATTAATCTCAAGAAGATTAGGAGAAAATAATAAACATGCTGCTGTTAATGCAGCAGAACATAGTATTATGCTTTCTTTATTTTATGGAATTATAGTTGCTGCTTTTGGTTTTTTCTTTTCAGATCAAATATTGCAATTATTTACTAATGAAATTAATTTAATTAAAATGGGAAGTGAATATATAAAAATTATACTTATGGGTTCTATTGCTATGTTCTTTCCTATGATCAGTAATAATATACTTCGAGGTGAGGGTAACACTTTCACTCCTATGGTAGCAATGTTAATTGGCTCAATTCTTAACATTATTTTAGACCCTTTTTTAATTTATGGTCTTTGGATTTTTCCTGAAATGGGAGTAGCTGGGGCGGCAATTGCTACAGTTGCAGCAAGAATAATAAGTGGTGCATTCTTAATTCATATACTTCTGTTTAGTAAGAAAAATGAATTGAAAATTTCTTTAAAAGATTTTTCTTTCAACTTTCAGATAATAAAAGATATTTATGTTGTAGGCTTTCCCGCTATGGTTATGCAGTTTTTAGCCAGTTTTATGCTGGGAGGAATGAATAAAATACTTGCTGGCTTTGGCAGTACAGCAATTGCCGCTGCTGGTATCTATTTCAGATTACAGTCTTTTGTTTTTATGCCAGTATTTGGTCTTAATCAAGGCTTTATGCCGATCATTGGTTATAATTATGGCCATAATAATCCAAACAGAATGAAAAAGACTTTTAAATCTGCTCTTTTAGTTGCTGTTATATTTACAACTACAGGTTTTATTATTTTTCAAAGTGTACCTGAATTACTCATCAAAATGTTTAATAACGATCCGGAGCTGCTTCGCATTGGAACTAATACACTTAAAAAAATTAGTATTGCTTTTCCTATAATAGGGCCAGCAATAATTATTTCCACAACTTTTCAGGCTCTGGGTAATGGATTCCCAAGCTTATTCTTTTCTTTTTTAAGACAAATAATTGTGCTGCTCCCTGTTATGTATTTATTAGGTCAATGGTTTGGTTTAGAATACCTTTGGTTTGCTTTTCCTATTTCAGAAGCTGTTAGTATTATACCTGCTTCTATCTGGTTGAGATTTAAATTTAAAAGAATTTATAACGAAATGGAAAAAAAAAGTTATTAAATAAAATTTAAAGGAACCCAAATGGGTCCCCCTATAATTTAAGATTATAATCCTAGTTTTAAATTGCTTAGTACTTTAATAATTTTTTTTGCCTGCTCATCAATTACATAATAATTTCTTTCCAAACCATTACGTTCACTACTTAAAATCTCTGATTCTCTTAGTTTAGCAAGATGTTGAGAAAGTGTTGACTGAGGAATATTTAAACATTTCTGCATTTCAGAAACATTACATCCTTCCTCTTTCATCAGCCCCTTAACAATTGCTAAACGAATTGGATGAGCCAGAGCCTTAAGTAAGTCAGCTTCTTCTTCTAACATTTTTAAATTATCTTCTAAAACCTCTTCGGCATTATCATTTGTAAAAAAAGGCATTCGCCTTACCTCCATTTATTAAGCTTTATCTAAATAATACGATATAGTTTAAAAAAAGTCAAGTTAATTTAAGAAACTTTTAACAAATATACTTCAGCATTTGCAAAAAGTAATATTAAAAGTGGCCCCAAGGGGCCACTTAATTTTTACGTATTATTTTTTTAATTACTAAACAATTGGACAAGTAGTTGAATTCCAGGCAATTAACCCACCTAATACTACTTTTTGATTAATAAAACCTTCATTTTTTAATAAGCTTGCTGCAGTCATAGATCTTAAACCACTGCCACAGAATATATAAATAGGTTTATCTTCAGGTAACTGGTCATAGTGTTCAGGCAGCTGAGTTAGATGAATATTCTCTGCATCCTGAATTTCACCTTCTTCTTCAAGTTCATCTTCTGATCGAATATCCAGAATAAAGTGCTTCCCAGACTCAGTATCTAGTAAGTTACATAGTTTATCAACAGTAACTGTCTTAACAGACTCACTTTTTTTACCAGCCATATGCCAGTTGATTATCCCACCACCTAAATAACCAAGTATATTGTCATAACCAGTCCTATATAAATCTCGAATAGCTTTTTCTGGATATTCACCTTCTGTAACCAGTAAAATTTTTGCTCCTGTTGGAATAAACCAACCAACAAAACTCGGTAGATTCTGAAGTGGAATAGAAATTGATCCAGGAACATGAGCTGATGCATAGCTAACTTCCATTCTAACATCTATAATAAAAGTATCTTCATTATCCATAGCTTCAGCAAATTCAGCAGCTGAAAGAGCAGCTGGTTTTTGATGATTAGCTAAAAGCTCTCGCCCAGTTAAATTTGATTCTTCCATATTTTCAAAATAGGGTGGATATTCAAGCATTTTACCAACTAACTCGATAAATTCTTCCTTGTTATCAACCTGAAGTTTAGGATTCAATTTTCTTTCTATCCCAACAGTTGTCATTTCCCTTTCAGCAATAGCTGAGGCACAAACTGATCCAGCTCCATGAGCAGGACAAAGAATAACCTCATCACCTAAGGGAAGTATTTTATTAAAAATAGAATCATACAACCAGCTTCCTGTTTTTTTCAAATTTTCCTCACCCAAAAAATCAATTCTACCTACATCACCTGCAAAAAGAGCATCTCCAGTAAACACCATCCAGGGATCCCCTTCATAACCATAAAGTACATAACTCATTGAGCCAGGAGTATGACCTGGAGTATGCATAGCTTCTAACTTCAAACTTCCTACTTTAAATTTCTGACCATCCTGAACCGGATTTCCATATTGATAAGCAAGTTTCTGATCTGCATGCCAGATTTCAGCTCCAGTCTTGGCTTTCAATTCAGTTGAGCCAATAAGATAATCCTCATTACGGTGGGTTTCAAAAATTTTAGTGATTTTATAGCCAGCTTCAACAGCTTTTTCTAAATAAATATCAATATCTCTTCTTGGATCAATAACAACAGCTTGATTTTTATCACCAATCAAATAAGAAATATGGGCAAGCCCTGGTGACTTAATTTTTTCAAATAACATAAATTACCACTCCTATTGTGTTAATTTTTTAAATGTAAAATAAATAAATAATCAAACTTGCAATAAAAATATAAATAAATGACAAAAAGCTTCCAGCTTTCAGATAATCACTACTCTTATAATCGCCTGCCGACATAAAAAAGGCATTAACCTGATGAGTTGGTAATATAAATGAATTAGAAGCCGAAACGGCAGCCAATAGAGCAAGTCCTCTGGGAGAAATTCCCATTTGATTTCCAATTATCATTACCAACGGGACCAGCACAACTGTAGCAGCAACATTTGACATAAATAATGTAAAAATACTGGCCAGCAGAGCAACAGCTAAAAGTATTAAAAAGACTGGGCCATTTTTGAGCGGCATAATCATCAAATTAGCTAAATAACTAGCAGCACCGGTATTCTCCATAGCTATTCCCAAAGGAATTAAACCTGTCAGCAAAAAAACTGTTTTCCAATCAACTGCTTGATAAATTTCATTAGGTTTTACAATTCCAGATAAAATTATAAGAACTGCTCCCGTAAAAAAAGCTAAGCCTAAATTAAAACCTAAAATTATTAATAAAATTGAAAGTAGGAATGATCCAATTGCCAAAAAAGGTTTGTTAGCTTCAGAATCCTTGTTTGGCAGAGCAGTCAATAAAATAAGTTCATTTTCTTTTTTCAAATTCCTTATATTCTGATTTGGACCATAGACAACCAATGTATCTCCTGGTCTTAAAGTTAAATCAGAAAAATCATCTCCGATTTCTTTTTTTCCCCGAATTAAGTAGATAGGATTAACAAAATAATTTTTTCTAACTGCAATATCTCTAATCGATTTCCCTGTCAACTCAGAACGAGGCGGTATCATAAGCTCAGCAAAAGCTGTATCTTCCAGCTCACGATGATTTAAACAGTGCTCGCATTCTTCTTTTGAAATTAAATTATAATCTTCCGCAAAATTATGCAAATCAGCTTCTTCTCCCATAATAATCAGTTCCTGACCAGCAGCAAATCTGGTAAAGCGCCAGGGGGCATATGAGATATCATTATTTTCTTTTAAAGCAAGCAGATAAAGATTATAATCTGCCCATAATTTTGACTCTTCGAGAGTCTTATTTAAAAGCATAGATTTTTCAGATATTATATAATTATGAGCTTTAGTTGAGAGATCCCAATTTGCAATCAATTTCTGCTGTCTTTCCAAAAAATTTTCTTCCTTTTTTTCAGCTTTAGGCAGCAGAAGACCTCCAAAGATATAAAAATAAGTAATTCCAAATAATAAAACCACAATCCCAATCGGAAATACAGCAAATAAATTAAAAGGTTCTGAACCCTGCTGAAGTAAAAGATCATTAAGAATAATTAAATTGCCCGCTCCAACCATAGTTAGATTTCCCCCAAGAATAACTGCAAAACCGACCGGCATCAAAACTTTTCTTAAAGATAAATTTAACTTTCTAGTCATTTTCCTGACAACAGGCAAAAATAATGCTATTACACCAATATTCTGCATTAATCCAGATAAAGCCCCGGAGGCAAGAGAGAGAATTACTGTTAACCTCTTCTCGTTTTTTCCAGAAACAGCAAGCAGCGGTTTAGTTATCTTCTGCATCACTCCAGACTGTTCCATCCCATAACCTATGATCATAATTGCAATTATAGCTATCACGGCATTACTAGAAAGACCTGAAAAAGCCTCTGCAGGGCTAATGAGTCCTGTCCAACCTAAAGTTAACATCACCATTATCGCAATTATATCTACCCGAAAAGTCTCAGTTATAAATAATATTATTGTAGCTGCCAGAATTATTAGAGTTAAAGCTATTTCAAAATCCATCTTAAAAACCTATAACTTCGAGCCAGACTAAAAAAATAATTATCACAGTAGATAAAGGAATAATGACTTTCCAGTGATTAACCTTAAAAAGTTCAGGCAGTGTATCAACCTTAAATTTATCTTTATCTATTGAATTACTAAATTTCTCATAAAAAGCAGCAAATAAAAATGAACCTGTGAAAATTCCAAGCAGTCCTGGAATAAGAGCATCTATGCTTCCCTGGCCAATTGCTCCAGCAATAGTACCAGGACAATAACCAAGTAAAGCAAATCCAACTCCAAAAATTAGTCCTCCTGAAAGCGTACGCTTCAGAGAACCAGATTTTGGCTTCAATTTAATAATATCTCTATCACTTAAAAAATGAACACCGACCATTCCAACAACTATAGCTGTCAAAATAATCTTAGCAACAGTAAAATCTTCTAAAAGGAGCTGGCCAACCAATACATTATAATCTGTCACTCCACCACGCTGGAGTAAAAAACCAAAAATAATTCCTGTACCCAGACCTTTCAGTAATCTAGTTTTGCTTTCCATTTATATTCACCTGCCCTAATTAAAGAATTAAAAATGCAGCTGCAGCGCCACCAACGAAAAACGAAATCAAACTTATCCAGCTGGCAATACTAAGTTGAAAGGCTCCACTTATACCATGACCGCTGGTACATCCACCTGCTAAGCGAGCCCCAAACCCCAACAAAATTCCACCAGTAAAAGCAGAAAATATCCTCCCCAGTACATTCTGGTTTAAGATTGACTCAAATTCAGTTGCCGGTATAAAAGTTAGATTAAATTCTCCAGAAATAATAGCTGAAATAAAACTACCAATTACAATACCTATCACCAACATCGACTGCCATTCAAGTTCAGGTTTATATTTTTGATAATATTTCCAATCCAAAACAGCATCTCCACAACAAATAGATCCCAATCTAGCTGAAGCCCGAGCATAGGAAGTAGAAGTACCTAAAGGTTTCTTAGAAACTATAAAAGAAACCCAACTTAAAATACCTATTAGGGTTCCAATAAGATATGGTGACCAGCTGGCTGCAAAAATTAATTGATTCATAATTATTCAACCCCTTTGCCTCTAATTATATTAATTACTCCCTGATTATTTATAATATTGAAGACAAAACACCTTATTTATACAAATGAAAAAACAAGTCAATGTTTTAAAATATCAATAAAAGATTTAGTTATTTCTGCTGTAATCCCCCAAATAACTCGATTCTGGTAACGATAAAAATAGATTTGATAATCTCCCTGACGTGGATTATATTTTTCCCCCTGTGGTAAAAGATGATAGGGAAAATCTTGATCAAATTCGCTTTTTAAAACAGCCGCATATTTTTCAGCTTCATGCTCAAGAAAAAATTCGAGAGGAACTGTAAAAATTTCTTCAACCTCATAGTTATTAACCTTTATTTCTTTAATTGTATCAACTTTAATTTCTCCAACAAAGGCATAAATCAAAAAATTAAAGGGAGTTATCAAATAATCAGTTTCGCCAATTAACTCAATTTTTGATTCTGGAATTAAAAGTTCCTCACTACATTCTCTGACTGCTGCCTGCGAAAATTCTTCACCTCTTTCTACCCTTCCGCCTGGAAAAGAAATTTCTCCCGGTTGTGATTTTAGATTTTGCGATCTTAGTTCATAAATTAAATGTGTTTCTCCATTAATTTCTATCAAAGGAACTAAAACTGAAAAATAATGCTGAATTCGTGTTGGTCCAGGTATTCTATTTTTTATTTTTTCTTTTATATTTTTAATATTCAAAAAAATCACCCTTCAAAATAATTACTATTAATTCAGCTTTAATTTTTACTGGCTTCCAGATTTTAAATAGCTGGAAGCCAGCTAATAATTAAGTTAATTCTTTTTGATTTAATTCTATTTAATTTTTTTAATCCATTAATTTGTTTCTAAGCATTTGATTTACCAGACCAGGGTTTGCTTTACCTCTTGTTTCTTTCATTACCTGACCTACTAAAAATCCGATTGCTCTATCTTTACCATTCTTAACATCTTCAACTGCATCTGGATTATCCTCAATAATGCCATCAACGATATTTTCCAGCTCATCCTGATCACTAATCTGTTTTAAGCCTTCCTCTTCAACAATAGTTTCCGGATCATTACCGCTTTTGTACATTTTTTCAAAGACTTCTTTAGCAATCTTACCACTAATAATATCTTCATCTATCATTTTTAGCATTTTCGCTAAATTAATCGGGCTTACCCCAGTTTCAAATGGAGACTGACTATTTTCATTTAATAACCTTAAAAATTCTCCCATCATCCAGTTACTCAAGTTTTTAGGGTCATCGTAATCTTTCAGTACTTCTTCAAAGAAAACAGCAAGATCTTTATCACCCGTTAAAACACCAGCGTCATATTCTGGCAGTCCTAATTCAGCTATAAAACGCTTATATTTTTCACGAGGAAGTTCTGGAATCTGCTGTCTGATTTCTTCTTTCCAGGCTTCATCAATTTCTAAAGGAACTAAATCTGGCTCAGGGAAATAGCGATAATCATGAGCTGCTTCTTTACCCCGCATAGAAATTGTTTTATTTAAAGATTCATCCCAGGTTCTTGTCTCCTGAACAACTTTTCCTCCTTCTTCGAGGATTTCGCGCTGTCTTTTAACTTCATATTCTAAACCTTTTTCTACAGCACTAAAGGAGTTCATATTTTTAAGCTCTGCTCTGGTACCAAACTCTTTTTGTCCTACCGGACGTAGTGAAACATTGGCATCACAGCGCAGTGAACCCTCTTCCATGTTACAGTCAGAAACATCAAGATACTCCATAATCATTTTTAGCTCAGTTAAATAAGCTTTTGCCTGAGCTGGAGTTCTCATATCCGGTTCACTAACAATCTCAATCAAAGGTACTCCAGTTCTATTATAATCTACTAAACTACCTTTTGAATTATCAATACTTCCCTCATGGATCAATTTGCCTGCATCTTCCTCTAAGTGAACTCTAGTTACTCCTATATTAAAGAGCCCCGCCTCAGTTTCAATTTCAATATTTCCATGTTCTGCAACAGGCAGATCAAACTGAGAAATCTGATAGGCTTTAGGTAAGTCAGGATAGAAATAATTTTTACGATCAAACTTAGAGTATTCTGCTATCTCACAATTTAGAGCTAGCCCAGCCATAATTGCATAATCAACTACTTTTTTATTTAAAACCGGAAGTGTTCCTGGTAATCCAAGACAGACCGGACATGTATTTTCATTTGGCTCTTTACCAAATTCTGTACTGCAGCCACAAAAGATTTTCGAATCTGTGTCTAACTGTACATGGACTTCAAGTCCAATGACTGTTTCATATTTAGTGGACATTTTTTCACCTCTCTCAATAATTTATAATTCTGCTTTCTTATCTTTGATATTTAATAATTTTTCTAAAGTATAGGCTGCTTGAATAATTTTTCCTTCACCAAAATGAGGTCCAATTAACTGCAGACCAATTGGCATCTGATTACTATCAAAACCACAGGGAATAGACATTGCAGGTACACCAGCAATATTTATTGGCACTGTGAAAATATCAGAATAATACATTTCCAAAGGATCCTTTTTAGAATTAAGTTCCATTGCTGTAGTTGGAGCAGTTGGTGTAATAATTAAATCATAATCGTTGAAGATACGATCAAAATCATTTTTAATTAAGGTTCTTACCTTTTGAGCTTTAAGATAATAAGCATCATAATAACCAGAACTTAAAGCATAAGTTCCAATCATAATTCTTCTTTTAACCTCATCTCCAAAGCCTTCATGACGGGTATTAGTAAACATCTCACTGACATCAGCTGCCTGTTCACTGCGTAATCCATAACGAACCCCATCATAACGGGCTAAATTAGAACTTGCCTCTGCTGGTGCAATTACATAATAAGCTGCCAGTGCATAGGACGCATCTGTCATATGTACTGTCTCTACTTCAGCTCCTGCCTCCTTAAGCTTATCGACAGCTGCCATTACACTATCTTTAACTTCCTGATCAAAATCTAAATTGAAATACTCTTCCGGAATACCAATTTTCATACCGCTAACATCTTCTTTCAGATAGTCAGTATAATCTTCTTTTTTTCCTTTTATAGAAGTTGAATCCTTTGGATCATGACCGGCAATTACATTCATCAAAATTGCGCTATCTTCAACATCTTTGGTAATTGGACCAATCTGATCTAAAGAAGAAGCAAAAGCAACCAGTCCATAGCGGGAAACCATGCCGTAGGTAGGCTTTAAACCAACTACACCACAGTAAGATGCAGGCTGTCTAATTGACCCACCTGTATCAGACCCTAATGCTGCTGCACACTCTCCTGCAGCAACTGCTGCTGCTGAACCTCCACTCGAGCCACCGGGCGCATGATTTAAATTCCAGGGATTATGAGTATTAAAAAAGGCTGAGTTTTCTGTGGAAGATCCCATAGCAAACTCGTCCATATTAGTTTTACCCATAATAACTGCCCCAGCTTCATTTAATTTTTCAACAACTGTTGCATCATATGGTGGGTTATAATTTTCCAACATTTTCGAGCCACAACTGGTTTTAATTCCATCTGTTGACATATTATCTTTGACTGCAATTGGAATCCCAGCCAAGATCTCTTCTTTTTTATTTTCATATTCTTTAAGTTGTTCATCTGCCAACTTATCAGTTACAGTAATATAGGACTTTACTTTATTTTCTACTTGATTTATTCTATCCTTATATGCCTCTTTTATTTCTGCTGGAGTCAATTCTCCCGCAGCAATTTTTGCTTTTAATTCGTGAATTGTTAGATCATAAATATTCATCTGATTATCTTACCTCCTTAGCTGCTTAATCTGACATGATTTTGGGTGCTCTAAACTGTCCGTCTTTTTCATCTGGCGCATTTGCCAGAGATTTTTCTCTAGGTAGTGATTCTTTGACCTCATCTTTACGCAATACATTTTTCATCGGTACGGTATATGCGGTCGGTACTACATCATCTGTATCCAGTTCACTTAACTTATCGACATAATTTAAAATATCTCCAATTTGCTCTGTATATTTTTCTTTTTCATCTTCATCAAGTTTAAGCTTTGCTAGATCTGCTGCATACTCTACATCTTTTTTATCAATCATTTAAATTTCCTCCTCACTTTAGGATAATTATTTTTTTTCAATCATTTCTTTGAATTCAGCTTCACTTAAAATTTCTACACCTAATTGTTTAGCTTTATCATATTTAGAACCTGGGTTATCTCCAATTACCAGATAATCTGTTTTTGAACTAACTGAAGAAACAGCTCTTCCTCCTGCTTTTTCTACCAGGTCTTTAACTTCAGAACGAGTGTAATTATTAAGTGAGCCTGTAAAGACAAACTTTTGGCCATTTAAAAATTTTTCATTTTCAGCAGTATTTTCTTTTTCCAGCCTTATTCCGGCCTGTTTTAATCGACTTAGAAGATCCCTATTATGTCTTTCCTGAAAAAAACCAACAATACTTTCTGCTATTACAGGTCCAATTTCATCAATATCTTCCAGTTCTTCAGCTGTAGCCTCTTTAATTTGTTCAATTGAATCAAAGTTTTTAGCCAAAATTCTAGCTGCTCCAATTCCAACATGTCTAATACCTAAGGCATAAAGAACTCTTAAAAATTCTCGCTCTTTACTTGCTTCAATTGCTTCTATCACATTTTGTGAAGACTTTTCTCCCATTCGCTCTAAATCTTTAAGGTGACTTTGTTTGAGAAAATATAAATCAGCATAGTCTTCAATCAAATTGTTGTTAAGCAGCTGCTCAATTAAAGCTGGCCCGACTCCATCAATATTCATAGCATCTCTTGATACAAAATGAAGAATACTTTCCTTTCGCTGAGCAGGACAGCTGATATTAGTACAACGGCTAACCGCTTCTCCCTCAGGTCTAATTACCTCACTGCCGCAGACAGGACAATTTTCAGGCATCTTAAACTCTTTTTCAGAGCCATCACGATCTTCTTTAATCACTTTTATAACCTCAGGTATAATATCTCCTGCCTTCTGCACCAATACAGTATCTCCAACACGAATATCTTTTCTTTTTATTTCATCTTCATTGTGGAGAGTAGCTCTGCTGACAGTTGATCCCGCAAGTTCTACAGGCTCTAAAATAGCAGTTGGAGTCAGAGCTCCAGTACGTCCAAGAGAAATTTCTATATCTTTTATTTTTGTTGTCTTCTGCTGTGCTGGAAATTTATAGGCTATAGCCCAACGTGGTGATCTTGCTGTTGATCCTAATTTTTCTCTTAAAGCTAAATTATTTATTTTAATCACCAAACCATCAATTTCAAAATCAAGGCCTTCTCTTTCTTCCTGCCACTTTTCACAGATTTCTATAACAGCTTCTATATCAGCAGCAGATTGATGCCAATTAACCTTAAAACCCTGTTCTCTTAAATAAGAAAAAACTTCAAGATGAGTTTCAAACTCTCTTTCTGAATGGGAAATAAGGTCATAGATTAAAATAGATAAACTGCGCTGAGCTGCAATTTTACTATCTAATTGTCTAACTGAACCTGCAGCTGCATTCCTGGGATTAGCAAAGGGAGATTCATCATTTTCTAATCTTTCTTCATTTAAACGCTGAAATTCACTTTTTGCTAAATAAATTTCTCCTCTGAGTTCCATTTCTGCTTTTTCTTCAATTTTTAAGGGGAGAGAGCGAATTGTCTTCATATTTTTGGTGATATCTTCACCCACTTCTCCGTTTCCACGAGTAGCTCCCAGTTCAAAACTCCCATTATTGTAACGCATTACTGCAGAAAGACCATCAATCTTGTGTTCAACAACATATTGATAATCTTCACCATTAAGGTTTTTTTGGACTCTATTATCAAAATCTCTTAAATCTCTTTTATCAAAAGCATTATCTAAACTAAGCATTGTAGCTGAGTGTTCAACTTTTTTAAATTCATCTAAAACTTCTCCTCCAACCCGTTGGGTAGGAGAATCTTCAGTTATTAATTCTGGAAAATCTGCTTCTAATTTAATTAATTTCTGCATCATCTGATCAAATTCAGCATCTGAAATTGAAGGATCATCTAAAACAAAATATTTATATTCATGTTCTCTTATTTTTTCTCTTAAAGCTTTTATTTTCTTTTCAGCTTTTTCTCTGTTTAATTTTGCCATCTTTACACCTACCTATACTTTCTGAATTGGAGCAAATTCTGCTAATAAATTTCTAGTTTTACCTTCTTCAAATGCAATTTTTAGTTCTGGATTATTATCCCCTCTAATTGAAAGAACAATTCCTATTCCCCAGCGGGGATGAACAATTTTTTGACCTATAGCATAGTCAGTTCCAGAATTATCATCATTAATCATAGATTCTTCTTTTGCCATATCAGAACGCGTATCTGCTGCTCCAGCCAAAAGTTCTACCGGTATTTCATCTATAAACTGAGAAGGAGGGTTCATTTTTCTTTCTCCAAAACGCAGTCTGACCTGAGCCCTGCTTAAATATAATCTTTCTTCAGCCCTTGTCATTCCAACATAGCAGAGACGTCTTTCTTCTTCCATGCCTTTTTGTTCAAACATTGAGTTGGAATGAGGGAAGATACCATCTTCCATCCCGACTAAAAAAACTACCGGAAATTCTAGGCCCTTAGCAGAATGAATTGTCATCAATGTTAAAACACTCTGTTCTTCATCCATCGAATCAATATCTGCCATTAGAGTAACCTCTTCTAAAAAACCTGCCAGAGTATTATTCTCACTGCTTTTCATATATTCATTGATTACAGAAAATAATTCTTCTATATTTTCTAATCTGCTTTCAGCTTCAGAAGTTTTTTCTTCTTCTAGATTATGTCGATAACCACTTTTATCTAAAAGCTTTTCTGTTAACCTTGCCAGAGCAATTTGATCCTGTTCTGCTCTTAATTCTTCGATAATTTCTGTAAAATGAAGTACTCTTTTAGCATAAGTCCCACTCAAAGCTGGATTGGCTTTAGACTTTAAAGCTGCCTCATATAAATTTAATCCTTCTGCTTCTGCAAAATCTTGAACTTTGCCTAAAGTACCAGCACCAATACCGCGTTTAGGCCGATTAATTATTCTTAAAAAGCTTATATCATCAGCTGGATTATAAATTAGTCTCAAATAGGCCATAATATCCTTGATTTCCATTCGTTCATAAAAGCGAACTCCACCAACTATCTGATATGGTATACCGTACTTCATCAGCATATCTTCAAAAGCACGTGACTGGGAATTAGTTCTATACAAAACAGCCAGATCATCAAATGTAAGATCTTCTTTTTCTGTCAGCTCTTTTGCTGTACGGCAAATAAAGTCAGCCTCTTCTTTCTCATCTTTTGCTTCGTAAAGCTCAAGTTTAGGACCCTCACCTTGATCTGTCCAAAGTTCTTTTTCTTTACGAGAAGAATTATTTTTAATTACTGCCTGGGCCGCTTTTAAAATATTACCTTTAGAGCGGTAATTTTGTTCCAAACGAATAGTTTTAACATCAGGGTAATCATCCTCAAAGTTTAAGATATTGCGAATATCTGCCCCTCTAAATCCATAAATCCCCTGGTCCGGATCACCTACAACACATACATTACGGTATCTTTCAGCCAGTAAATTTACCAGCTGATACTGAGCATGGTTTACATCCTGATACTCATCTACCAAAATATACTTAAAACGCTCCTGATAGTGTTCCAAAACCATTGGAAATTCTTCAAAAAGTCTTACAGTCTGCTGGATTAAATCATCAAAATCCATGGCATTATTTTCTTTTAGTCTTTTCTGATATTCTTCATAAATATCAGCAGCAGTTTTATCAAAAAAGCTGCCTGAAAGTGAACTCATCTGTTCTGGTGTTTTTAATTCATTTTTAGCACTTGATATTTTATTTAAAACTGATCTTGGTTTTGTTTTTTTGGGATCAAGATTTTTCGATTTTAAAACTTCTTTTACCAGTTTTCTTTGATCAATACTATCAAAAATAACAAAGTTTTTATTATAACCCAATTTTTCTGCTTCTCGGCGCAGAATACGCACACAAAAAGAGTGGAAAGTGCTAACCCAGAGGCTGCGATTTACTCCTCCCACCATATCTTTTACTCTTTCTTTCATCTCATTTGCTGCTTTGTTAGTAAAAGTTACAGCTAAAATATTATATGGAGACACTTCATAATGATTAATCAGATATCCTATTCTTCTGGTCAATACCCTTGTTTTTCCACTGCCAGCTCCTGCAAGAACTAGTTCTGGACCTTTATAATGCTCAACTGCTTTTTTTTGAGCCTGATTAAGATTTTTCAATATTTCACTATCTTCCACTCTATCACTTCCTTATTTTATTAACTTCGTATTTAATTATAATCAAATTATTATTCTTTAAAAACTATCAAATTCTGCTGCTAAATCTTTATTATTTAATAATTCTTCGACAACAGTCTTTCCCCTTGACAAAGAAAAGTAAATTAGATGACTGCTGCAGCTGCAATCACTGGCTCCAAAACCAGCGATCGGCATACTACCTCCATTATCTTTTAAAGTTTGTGCTAAAAAACACTCTCCCTCACTTGGCAGCTCAAATACAAAATCACTTTCTAGTTCTGCCTGAGTTAACAAATAATCTATATGCCAATGTAATTTTTTTTCACTGCTGTAATGCCGCTTTATTCTTGCTTCAAGATTACGTTGAGCAGTACCGGCATAAAAATAATATCCTGCTGCAAAGTCATTTTGCCCCAGCGCACCAATTTCAATGCTTTTTGCTTTTTCTAATTTTATTTTTAAGATGTAAACTCCACCATTAGGATAAACTTTCATTTAAACCACTCCACTAACTCTCTATATTCTAGCTTAGGTTAATAATTTCCTGCATATTTAACAGAAAAATGCCGGTATCCCGGCATTTCAATTATAATACATTTATAAGTTTTTATCAATTTTTAAGCAAAAATTTAAGTAGTTTAGAACTTAAAAAACCCATTAAAATCAAAACAATGGTCCAGGCAAAAATTCTTTCTGTCTGTAGATTATTACGTGCCCAGTAAAGTCCAGCTCCAATCCCTGTGTCAAGACTTAGCAATTCAGCCATTGCACCAATTTTCCAGGCTCTCTCACTGGTAATAACCGCAGCCGAACGAAGATATGGTTTGATAGAATAAATATAAATTTTAAAAAAGATTGTTAAAGGTTTTAATCGATAAACAGCTGCCATTTCAAGATATTCTTCTGATGTATTTTCTATACCTTCAGCACTGTTAATTACAAAAATCGGTACTAAAGAAATAAAAATAGTAAAGATAACTATTTTGGAATTAAGTCCAAACCAAATAATTGCAAGTAGAATCCAAGAAATATTAGGTACTGTCTGCAGCATAGAAACTGCAGGCCTCAAAAGCTTATCAGCTTTTTTATTTAGGCCTATAACAACACCAACTATTGTTCCAATAACCATTGCCAGTAAATAACCACTAAAAACTCTAAAAAATGAATATCCCAAACTGATCCAAAATGACTTAGTCTGCATCATCTCATAAACAGTATAAAATGCTTTTTCTGGTGCCGGTAAAATGATTGGTTTATAATTTAATGAAATTATTTTCCAAACTATAGCAATTAATAAAATACTAATTAAAGTATAATAAAATGAATTCTTTTTATTGTTCTGATTTTTTTCTTTGGTTTTTTTAATAGCTGAAGTAGAATTCTTCATCAGGTAATCTCCCACCTATTGTCTCTTTACTATAAGATTTTAAAATTTCTAAATATGAGATAACTTCATTTTTAACTTCAGCAATATTTTGATATTCCAAATTTAAAGACGGGTAAGCTTTTAATGTGACCTCTGGCTGTATTTCAAAATATTTTTGCCCCAGCTCAGCTGCCAAATTTTTATTATTTTCAAGCTTTTCCACTGAATTTTTATATTGTGCTTCAAGTTCTTTTATCAATTCTTTATTGTTTTCTGCAAAATCTTTGCGGACTACTAAAGCAGCTTGAGCAATTCTAAAATTATACTCTTTTTCCCATTCCTGCTGCAGATCAAAAACTATTCTACTATTTTTGTTATTTAAGAGTATCTGAGAAACAAAAGGCTCTCTAACAACTGCTGTCTCAGCCATGTTATTAATCATCAGTTGAGCAACTTCACGCATTTTTCCTCTTTTTATCTTAAGCTCAGTTTTAAAGTTTATACTTTTTTTAGCAGCCAGCTCTTGAAAAACTATGTCCAATGGCCCACCTTTGTCAGGTACATAAATTTTCTTTCCCCTTAAATCATTCCAGCTTTTAATTTCTTTTTTAGTGCTTAAAAGATAAAAAAGACCCCAATTGTGAATTCCTAAAATCTGAACATCTATCTCACGATTATAAAGTTTAGCAGCCTCATTGGTAGATAAAAGAGCTGCCTCAACCTCACCCTGTATAAGCCTGGAAATTGCTATATTACGGCTGCGATGGATAGATACATCTAAATTAATAGAATCAGCATTATCCTGCATATAAAATACAGGTAAGGATGATGGACTAGCCGAAACACTAAAACGAACATTATCTGCTGCTAATGTTCCGCTAACAGCCCCAAATAATAAAAATAAAATAATGGTTAAAATAAAATAACATCTTTTCTTTATAATCTGATAACCCATTTTGTACAGCCCCCAAATTGATAATTATCTACAAAATTATTGTTCTTTATTAAAAATTATAGATTCACAGCTGAAATTTATATTATCAAGTAATCTACAACTCTGATGCATATGTTCTTTTCCCATATTTCGGCAGAGATAATGATTTAAAAGTTTATTATACTGACTAATTTCATCTGATTCTAAATATCTATCTTCTTTAGGTATAGTAATTTCAATAGAACTTTCAATTCGACCCGGATTATCCTGCATAATCATAATTTTATCCCCTAATAAAACTGCTTCTCTGCTATCATGAGTTACAAAAACTCCACCCAATTTTTTTTTAGCAAAAATCCTACTTAAAAGTTTAATTAAATCTAAACGAAGCGGAAAATCTAAATTAGCAAAAGGTTCATCCATTAAAAGTAGTTCCGGTTCAATCGCCAATGCTCTAGCTATTGCAGCTCTCTGTTTCATCCCACCACTTAATTCCCTAGGTAGATAATGATGATATTTAGCTAGATTAACAGCTCCCAAAACATCTGCTGTTTTTTCTTCGACTTGCTTTTGCTTATTAAGATGATCTTTTAAAACCAGCTCTATATTATCTTTTAAATTCAACCAAGGCAGCAGTCTATCTTCCTGAAAAATAAAGGCAGTATGAGAAGCATTATTAATAATTTTACCACTATCATAATTTTCTAAACCAGCCAAAATTCTAAGCAGTGTTGATTTACCGCAGCCGCTGGGGCCAAGAAAAGTGATTATTTCTCCTTTTTCCAGTTCAAAAGAAATATCTTTTAGAATTTGCTCACTGCCAAATTGTTTATTTAAACTTTCTGCCTGATAGAGCAATTATTTTCCTCCTCGTATAATATACTTAGTGATATCGAAATTTATCACTAAGTTAAATATAAAAATTGAAAATGATTCTCAATCTAATTTTATTATAAATTATAAAATGTGTCAACATAATGATCAAAACTATTCATCATCGGCAAATTCTTGTACTATTTTTTTTGCTTTATTCCGATTAATCATAGTAGCAGGACCACCAATACAACCACCAACACAGGCCATCCCTTCCAAAAAACTATAATTGTTTTTCCCCGCTTTAATTAAATAAAGTTCCTTTTTCAATTCTGCCAGGCCATCTACCTGTTTACTTTCATAATCAGAATCTAAAAGTTTTCTAATAGACTTTTTCAGACCACCAGCAAAAGCAAATTGTCGTCCTAAATTTCCAGCATCATTCATTTTTTCTTCTTTCTTTAATTCGGCTAAATTAATATTATAAGCAGTAAATAAAGCAACTAACTCTTCAAATGTTAGAACATAGTCAACATTTTCATCTTCTAAAGCTTCTTCTTTTTTTGCTATACAGGGTCCAATAAAAATTGTTTTCAGTTCATTATCTTCTTTTTTAATTCTTTTAGCTGTAACAGCCATCGGGGAATCAGTAGCAGAAATCAAATCAGAAATTTGTTCAAACTCATTTTCGACCATTGATTTAAAAGCTGGACAGCAAGAAGAAAGTAGAGTTTCACCGGCTTCAATTTTTTCTTCTAACTCTTCACTTTCTGCAGCAGCTGTTATTTCTGCGCCGGCAGCAACCTCTATTATCTTAGCAAAGCCAATTTTTTTTAATGCATATTTGATTTTAGCTGCACTTTGATGATAGCCAAATTGTCCAACAAATGATGGAGCCAGCATAACAGCTAATTTAGTCTTATTTAAATATAATTCAAGTGCAACTTTTACTAAATCACTTGTTTCAGTTATCGCACCAAAAGGACAGGCTAATATACAGCTGCCACAGCTAACACATTTATCTCTATCAATTTTTGCCTGTCTATTTGAATCAGAACTAATAGCATCAAGTTCACAGGCTCTAGTGCAGGGACGCTGGTTTTCTAAAATAGCATTATAAGAGCAGGCAGAAGCACATTTCCCACATTCTATACATTTACCTTGATCAATATAGGCTTTATTTTGGATAATCACTATAGCATTTACAGGACAAGCATTAACACACTTATGGGCAACACAATTTCTGCAGGCATCTGTAACAATATATTTGTCAATCGGACAGCTATCACAAGCTGTCTCAATTACTTCAACTACTTTTCTATTTTCCACCTGACTGGGCAGTGAAGATGCCAATTCTTTTAGAGTTTTCTCCTTATTTTCGGCAATATTAAAGCCCAACACCGCTTTTATTCTTTGATCAAAAATTGCTCTCTCTTTAAATTCACAGCATCTGTAACGAGGAGAATCTTTAGTAATCATTGTTTTTGATAAATTAGATATTCCTTCTATTAAATTTCCGGCTTGAACGAGTCTCAATAACTCAACATATAGTCTCCTTTTTAATTTAACAACCTCAGAAATAGTATTTATGCTCATTTTAACATCTCCTATCTTATATTATCACTTATAATCTTATATAGTTTTTCTGGGTTTAAATCCTGATAAATTTTGCCATTGAATTCAGCAACTGGAGCCTTGTCACAGCAATTATCAATACAGTGGCTTGTTTTTAATTCAATTTTATCTCTCAAACTTTTATCGAGCTCTTCTACTGATTCCATTAAATCTGCAGCTCCCATTAAATGACAGGGGGTTCCTATACATATTTTCAGAATATTTTGGGACATCTAATCCACCTCCTTTATTTTAAAACCATTCAATTTTAACTTCTTTTTTTATTCTCCTTAACTGCTCAGAAATTCGACTTATTATCTGACTCCTAATACCTAAATTAATTGGGAGATTCAAACTCTGATGTGATTCATTAACAGCCCTGCCTACAAAAAAATTAACACTATCACTTTCTAATAAAAGACGTGTGAATCTAGAAGCTCCATCTTTTCCTTCAACTGGAATTTGGCCTGGTTTATATTTTTTTAGCAAAGAAAGAACCTTATTTAAAGTTAGTAAACCTTCTGTTAGTAGATCAAACCCTTCCATTTTGCTGGTTGGAGGGATATCTTTATCATAATATTTAAGACCAGGCTCTAATTTCTTATTTAACTCACGCGCTGCTATCTGAGCTGTTGTGCCTCCACTAATAATTTTTTTACCTTCTGCTGAATTAATTTTCTGTGCTAAAAGGCTGTCATCTTCCTTTTTTAAAGGTGGACCACTCCAGATATTTAGTTTTCTTTTTTTTCTATATTTCATTCCAATAATAGTGAAATCATCACCAGCATGATTATCATAAAATGTATTAAAAATCTTAACCAGTTTATTGATGCTGTATTTTAAGTCTTTTGGATTCTTCTTAACTGTTCTTTCAATTTCTCTTGCAACACCATCCCAACCCAGTCCAAAATTTAATAAACCTCCAATTCCAGCATGTGTAACTCCATCGCTGGCCAAAAAAAGCTGGTCCTGACGTTGAAATTTAAAGTTAGACTCTCTTATTTTTTTTCCTTCCAGTTCAAACTCCTGATAATCTAATTTTTCAACCTTATCATTTCTAAACAAAAAGGCGGCAGGACTATCTATTTCTATTAAGCGGAGTTGCTGATTTTGATCAATTATTAAAAAAGCCAGTGTTGAATAAGCAATTCCTCTAAGTTCACACACCGGGAGTGTTCCCAAAATAGTTGAAAGTATTTCTTTTAACGGTAATTCCTTTTCAAGCAGACCTGAAGCAATTTTAGAAGTCAAAGTCGAGAGAATGTTAGCTTTAATACCGCTTCCAAGACCATCAGATAAAACAACAATAGTTTTGTTTTCTTTTTTTATAATTTCTACATTATCTCCACACACCTCTTCGCCAAACTTTGGTATAGATCTATAAAACTCTTCAAAAACTAATTCCATCTGTCATCACCTGTTTGTAGAAGGTCGGCAAGTTCTGTTAAAGCTGCTTTAGTTTCTACAGTTGTCTCGCCCAAAAGACCTGCTATTTCTTGCACTATTTGCATCTGCTTATTAACAACAGCATTTGTTTTTTCAACTGCTACTTCTTTCATTTTTTGCATTTTTTCTCTCTGTTTTTCTTGTTCACTAATATCAGTTAAAATACCAACTATCACCCTGTGCTCTTTTAAAGCAAATATAGTCTGATCAACTATAATACTTTTATTTTTATATGAACACTTTTGGTGGATAAACCTTTGATTAAGATTCCAGGCTTTTTTGAAATTACTGCTGTCAATAAATTTATCTAATTTCATTCCTTCTATCTTTCTACTCTTTTGGGTAAATAATTCTTTAGCTACTGGATTAAATTTTTGGATATCCATCTGATCATTGACTACTATTATCGCATTATGTGATGATTCAACAATAATTTGAGAAAGAGATTCAGCTCTTGCTTTCATGTAGGGTATACACATTTTCTTTTCCGCAAATCCGTAATAAACTGCTGCAGCCTTTTCTCGACAACTTGAATAACCACAACCACCACAGTCTTTTTCATCTTCCTTATTTTCTTTTGCAATCGAGGCTAATATTTTTCTAATTTCTGCCTCTGGCACCTTTGGCAGATTCATTTTCTTGTTCTGATGTTTTCGTCTGATTGATATTTCGTTATTCAATTTCTCTTTTTTAACATTAGTTCTTTTTTTAGCTGATAAATAATTATGTACTTCTAATTCTTTTAATGGAATACTTAACTCGTTATTAATAGCAGGACCATTAATGCAACCTCCAGAACAGGCAAGCAGTTCTACAAGTTCTACTTTTATTTTATCTTTGTCTTTTTTAAAATCTTCTAAAAAATTGATTATGTTATCCAGACCGCTTAGATGCAGAGCTTTATTTCCACAACCTGGATCAGCCTGCAGCAAATCTGCAGCTTTTACAGCTCCTCCGGAAAGAGCATAGTCTGCAGTTAATTCTGAAGCTGAAAGATCAACTTCCGCTAAGTCTAGCTCAGAAATCACAACTCCTTTTTTTTCTAACAACATCCGTAAATGCTCAAAATTAATAACAATATCTGGTCTATAATTTCTTCTTTTTTCATTTTTGCTTTCCTCTATTTTTGCCAAACAGGGCCCAATAAAAACAACTCTTGCTCTATCAAACTTATTTTTTAATTCTGATGACTGCAGCATCATTGGCGAAAGAACAGGGGCTAGCTGAGGCAATAATTCAGGATAATGTTTTTCAATTAAATTTACAACCGCTGGACAGCAGGATGTTATAAGTGAACTATCCATTTTGCTTCTTCTCTTTGTAAATTCTTTTACAACTCTAGCTGCAGCTTCTGCTGTTTCAGCAATGTAATCAAAACCAATTAATTTTAAGGCTTTAATTATTTGACCAGGGGCAACCTCTGGAAAAGCAGCAGCAAATGAAGGTGCTAACGAAGCTATTAAATAGCTATCTGATTCTAAAAAAGCTTCCAATTTGTCCTCTTCAAATAAGGCACTTTTTGCTCCCTGAGGACAAGTTTTTATGCAATTGCCACAATAGATGCACTTTTCTTCAATTATAAATGCCTGATTATCTTTAAATCCAATTGCTGCTACCGGACATTCGCGCAGACACTTATGACAGTCCTTACAACTTGCAGGCTGAACAATTAAAGTTTCATTCATTTTGATCAGACAATAGATGCTTTTTAAAAATTTTTCCTGCATTCTCCTCATTAACTGCCTCTATTTTTTGTCCATTTATTTCTATATTAACACCTTCAGTACAGTTTCCCTGACAAAAACTACCCGAAATTTTAATATTATCTAAGTTATTTTTTGCTTTCTCTTCTTTGAAAATTTCTATTACTTTTTCTGCCCCTTTAAGATGACAGCTGCTGCCAACACAAATTATTATTTCATCCACAATTATTCCTCCTAATTTTTAAACAAATTTTAAAATTAAATAAGTTAAAATTACTTAATTTTTTCAATCTTAAAAAAATATTTACTTTTTACGATATTCTGCTGCGCAAAAAGATGCTCTGGGGAGAGCATCTTTTGCATAGAGTATATTTTAGCATTTGGGCAAATTTATTATAAATCTCTTATAAATTACTACCAACTTTAATCTTAATTATTCTCCTGCTGGACTAATTGTGAAGATTATAACAAAGTCTGGTAAAAAATATAATCGATTTATTGATTATTAAAATAATAAATAGTTCTTCTCTCGTTTTTTAACTCATTAACTCACTGACACTTATAGAATAACATGGTACTATAACTATCAAACACAAAAGTGTTTAGTTTCACATTATTATTAGTCTTTAAATTAGATTAGCTCTCTTTTACTATATTATATCTTATTAATTCTTGCTTTTTATCAAAGATTTAGACTAATATTTTTAGATTTTTTTAAAAAATGTTATAATAGAACTAGAAAGATAGGTATATATCAAAAATTATTGCTTTTAAAACTTGTAAAATAGGAGATGATAATATTAATAATAAATTTGAAATAAATGAAGATAATAATATGTACCAGATTCAATCCATGCAAGAAAAGGCAGTTCTTGTGGGTCTAAATGAAGGAGAATTAAATGAATTAGAACTTCTTGTAGAAACTGCTGGTGCAGAATGTATTTTAAAAATGACTTATCATGATCGCAAAATTGATCCCGCTTATTATATTGGTAGTGGTAAAGTAAGAGAAATTAAAGAAGCTGCAGAAACTATTGGGGCAAACTTGATAGTTTTTGATAATGAATTATCACCTGTGCAGCAGCGTAATTTAGAAGATGAAATTGAAATTAAAGTAATTGATCGAGCTCAAGTTATATTAGATATCTTTGCCAGACATGCACACAGTCGCGAAAGCAAAATACAGGTGGAACTGGCTCAATTAGAATATCGTCTGCCAAGACTTCAGGGAAGAGGCATAGAGATGTCAAGACTTGCTGGAGGAATTGGAACAAGAGGTCCAGGTGAAAGTAAACTTGAAGTTGATCGGCGTCGTATTGAAAAGAAAATTCATCGTCTCAAAGAAGATTTAAAAGAAATTAAGGCCAGTCGAGAAGTCCAACGAAGTAACCGTAAAGATCCTCTTGCAGCACTTATCGGCTATACTAATGCTGGTAAATCAACTTTAATGAATAAGCTGGCTGGAACAAACAGCTATACTGCTGATAAATTATTTGCTACTTTAGATTCTACTATGAGGCAGTTGGAACTACCTGTTGGTCAAAATATTATTCTAAGTGATACAGTTGGTTTTATAAATAAACTCCCACATCAATTGGTGGCTTCTTTTAGAACTACTTTAGAAGAAGTTGAAAATGCTGATATAATACTTCATCTAATTGATGCTTCAAACTCAGAAATGGAAAAGAATATGGAAGTTGTAAATAATGAAATTAGAGACCTAAAGGATGCGAATTGCAAAATTATAAAAGTTTTTAATAAAATTGATTTATTAGAAAAATCAAAGCTTGATGATTTAAAAATAATATATCCGAATGCACTTTTTATTTCTGCCTTAAAAGGAATTAACCTTAATTCTGTAATTGAAAAATTGAACGAACTTATTAGTAAGGAAATGATCGAAGTAGAATTAGATCTTCCTTATTCTGAAGCTGGATGGGTAGAAAAAATTCATAATAACGCAAAAGTTTATGAAGAAAAATATCAAAAAAACAATATATATTTAAAAGCTTTACTACCTAAAACTACAGCAGCAAAGCTAAAAAAATACAGCAGAGAGTGATAGCTCTCTGCTTTTTTCTTTTTAATTATCTTTTTCTTCAATTATTATTTGATCAGTATCGACTTCAGGAATTTCCTTTTCTTTTGCTTCCAATTCTTTTATAAGCTCTTCGACTTCTTCTTTTTTAAAATTATAAGTGCTATTACAGAAATGACAGCGTACTTCTATTTCGCCCTGCTCAGCTAAAGTTTCTTCTATTTCATCTTTACCCAAACCAGCTATTAATTCAAAACTCCGTTCTCTGCTGCAGCGGCATTTAAATTTAACATCTTTGCGGGCCATTATTCTATAATCCATATCCCCCAGCAGCTCAGTTAATAATTCTTCAGGAGTCATTCCACCTTCAATCATTTTACTGACTGATGTTATATTTTCTAAATTTTTTTCCAACATTTCTATTGTTTCTTCAGCAGCATCTGGTAATAACTGAATAATAAAACCGCCAGCAGCTTTAACACTAAGATCAGTATCTACTAAAACTCCTAGTCCAACTGCAGAAGGAACCTGTTCTGAAGCAGTAAAATAATAAGTTAAATCTTCACCTATTTCTCCAGAAACTAATGGTACACTGCCTTTATACGGCTCTTTCATTCTCATGATTTTTGTCAGTGAAAGTTCACCAGCTCCAACAGCCTTTGCTACATCAAGTTTGCCAGAATCAGTTTGATATAAATCAAGCTTAGGATTCTGTATATATCCTCTTACCTCTCCTTCTTGATTTGCATCTGCAACAATTTTCCCGGCAGGACCTGTACCTTCGATTTTTAGAACAATCTCATCACCTGATTTAACTAATGAGCCTGTCAATAGCGCCCCCGTAATGACACGTCCTAAAGCTGCAGTAGCAACAGGGGTAGTTTGATGCCTCTCCTGTGCTTCTCTGACAACGTTCGTAGATTTAACTGCCAAAGCTCTAATTTCTTTATTAGTTGTGATTGCCCGAATTAAATAATCATCCATTATATAATCTCCTCCAACTGAATTATAGCTAAAATAAAATTAACTTATTTAATTATCCATATATTATTTTATTAAACTGAGTTCTAAAGTCAAATTATTTTTAATCAAGAGCAAAAAAACTGTTAAATATTCCTAAATATTTTACCTCGCTATCTGATTTTTCTAAAGTAAAAATTGTGAAAAAGACATAATCATCCAACTCTGTTTGTAATTCCAACATCGGAGCAGCAACTGCTCCTCCAAAAATTCTTTCAATATCATTTTCAGCTTGAGACCTTATCTCTACAACTCCCCAGTTTATAAATTCTTCTCGAGAAGGATTTGTCACAGCTGCAGAAAGTAAAATGACGAAAATGACAACTAAAACAATTAAAAATTTTTGCATTTAACTCACCTCTTCTTTTTTTAACTGATAAATATCTTCAGCTCTTTTTTCAGCTTTAATAACAAAATTAAATTTGTTTATTTTTAAACAGTACTCAAAATCTTCCTTAGGCATTTGTGTTTGGGTTGATTCCACAAAAAATCTATCTCCAGCTGGTGTTCTTAATCTATTTTTGATTTCATTTTGACTTAAAATTTCTTTGTCTTCTAATAATTTATTTAATTCTTGGACATATAAATCATCTTCATCTGCTTCTGTTATCCCATTATTACCCATTGCTACAATTGAAATTATATCTGGATTTTTATTTTTTATATATCTTGCAGCAGCAGCTATATTAACAAAACTGCCTGTAATAATTTCATCAGCCTCAGCAGCTTTAATTATACCTTTAGTGCCTGCACTTGTGCTTAAAACAATTTCTTTGCCAGAAAAATCATGCTGGGAAATGAAATAAGGAGAATTGTTATAATCAAAATCAGCTATCTTTATTCCTTTTCTTTCACCAATTAAAACAGGGTCATCTAATACTTTTTTTAATTTTTTAGCTGTTTCAATTTTACTGACTATAAAAATTTTATCTGCTTGCCTATCAAAAAGATAAGCTGCTGTTGTATAAGCTCTAAAAACATCTACAATAACTGTCAACCCTTTTGCTTTTTTTGCACCTTTTAAAAACTTTAGATTTTTTATTTTCATTTGCCTACTCCTTTTATCAAAAGCTTATTGTCAAGAAATCTTTAATTTTAATCAAATACAGCTCTTTCTAATTGAGCTTTCTATTAATCAATTTTTCTATTTTTGTTATTTCAGTATTTTTGATAAACCTTCTGAAAGCAGAGCTTTCTTTTAAAAGTTTTTCCAAATTTTTTCTGCTTAAATTAGATTTTCCTGCGTCTTTTTCTCCCCCTTTTGTAATTATAAGCTCCTGATATGATAAATATTCATAACTGATCATAGCTTCTGCTCTTAAAAACTCCAAAGCTCTTTTTATTGTGATCTTAGCTGTCTCAAGAGCTATAGCTGCCTGCTCTAAATTGAAAATACCATTTTTTTCTTGAAGACTATATTTAACTAAAGACAAAAAATTATTTAAAAATTCTTTTAATTTTTTAGTTTCAGTTTTAGAATTTATTAAAATTATTTTTTCAGCACCAGTTAAAATTATAATTTCTTTTAAAACTGAGATAGAATGTGGAATTGTGATCAAAACTATATTTTTTGCTTCTCTACAATAATTACGATTTATAAGTGGATAAAAATCATATTCTTTTAATCCCTCAGCGAAATAAACTGTATTCTTAACCCCAGTTTTAATTTTGCTTAAATCTTTATTTCTCCAATCAACTACTTTAATTTTATTTTTAGTTTCTTCATTTATTTTAAAATCTTGATCTGAATTTTTTTTTGGCTCTAAAGCTTTAATTTCAAGCTGCAAACTTTTGTTGCCTCGATAAATATTTTCTGTTAGTTTACAGGCTATTTTCTGAGTATAATGATTTTCAATTTCCCCAGCCCACCACCAAAGAGCAGTTATTTTATTGTTTTGGTTACCTAAAATAAGTCGCTGGTGTCTACCAGCAGAAATTTTACGGCTGCTTAAAATATCACTTTCCAGATAAAATAAGGGTTCAGGATTTGCCTCACCAAAAGGGGCGAAAAGCCTCAGTTTCTGATAAAAATCTTGCGTAATCTCACTTAGTTTTAAATTTAAATCAGTTTTAATTTCCAGTTCAGAATCAATTTTAGCCAGTTCCTGGTCGATTAATCTCTGCAGTCTTAATTTGAATTTTTCCAACCTGTCTTTTTTTAATGAAAATCCTGCTGCAGCAGCATGACCACCGTTTTTTTCTAAAAGATCAGAACACTCAGAAATTATGTTGTTAATATTTATTCCAGCAATTGAACGAGCTGAACCTGTTATTAGTCCACTCTGTTGATTAGAAGTCATCAAAACTGCTGGGACCTGAAAATTCTCAGTTATTCTTCCTGCAGCAATTCCAATTACTCCCTGATGCCAATCAGAATCATAACTAATCACTGCTTTTCTCTGCTGGGGATTAATTTTTTTTTCTATCTCTAAATATATTTTTTGACTAATTTCTTTTCGATGCTGATTAATTTGATTTAATTCTGCTGCCAGACCGGCAGCTGTACTTTTATCCTCTGCCAAAAGTAACTTCAATCCTTTTTCTGCACTATCAATTCTACCAGCAGAATTTAACAAAGGACCTATTTGAAAACCCAGTGTTTTTTCATTAATTTCCAGTGGGTTAATATCAAGCTCATTATAAAGAGCTTTTAAACCTATTCGATCTGTATTTTTTAATTTTGTTAAGCCTGTTTTAAATAAATAACGATTTTCTCCTTTTAAAGGAACTACATCAGCTATTATTGCCAGCAATAATAGATCTAGATATTTTTTTTCTTCTCCTTTTTTCCCTGCTTTTTCAAAGACTGCCTTTATTAAAAAATAAGCCATCCCAGCTCCAGGTAACCAATACCCCTGATGATCTTCTGGCAATAGCCTAGGAGAAATTACATAGTCTGCCGGTGGTAATTGTTCCGGTAAGTCATGATGATCAGTCACCACAAAATCCATTCCCAATTCTTTTGCAAACTTAACTTCATCAAAATTACTGATACCACAGTCACAACTGATAACTAGGTCGATTTCATCCTGATATGAAGCTAATACCTCTTTATTAAGACCATAACCTTCTTTAAAACGATCAGGAATATGATAACTAATATTATTACTCAAACAACGAAGTGCTCCAACTAAAATCGAGGTAGAACTAATCCCATCTACATCATAGTCTCCATAGATTAAAATATTACTTTCTTTTTCAATGTGTTCTAAAATAAAATCTACAATCGCTGTTATTTTTGGAAAATCTTTTAAATTTAAAGGCGAATATCTTTCTGGTTCAATAAAGCTTATCAATTTTTCTATAGATTTCAAACCTCTTTTTTCAGCCAAACAAGCAATTTCTTTGCTTCCTAAATATTCAACTAATTCTTTATTTGGCTCAAATTCTTCAGCTTTATTTATTTTCATATTTAACCTCTCAATCTGTATATTTAAAAAATATTTCTGATTCTAGATATCGAAAATATCTTTTTTTCTTATCTTTAAGTTCCCGACTACCAAAAAAGAAAATCGAAAAAGCCTCCCATAAAAAGACCCAGCCCCCTACAAATAAGCCTTCCATCAATAATGAAATAAGAAGTGACAAATCTTTGCTCTCAGGGATTAAATAAGCTGTAAGCAAAAATAAAATACCCATTAAAATATAAGTAGCTATCTTTTTATTATTATTTTTTAAGTTTTGATTAATAAAAAATAGATTCATCCTAAAATTGTTTTTAATTGTTGCTTTAGAGTCTGCTTCCATTTTTTTATTTTTCTTACCTTCAGGTAAATAAAAACAAAGTTCTACCTTTTCTTTTATCGGCAGCTCATAGCTTGCTCTTTCTAAAAATTGACTTAGCTCAGGATCAAGTTCTTTACGGTCAAGCTCAGAACCATCCCAGCTATTAAAAAGATCGTTGTATTTATCTAAATTAAGCTCAATTAAATAAGCATTATTATGGTGATTAGTATGATAAATATAGCGCAGCTGATAATCGTCTTGCTCTTCAAACATAAATTTATGAATAAACTTTTAAGTTTATTCTATAAACTCACCCCATTTTCTAAATTTATTTATAATAATTTAATATTATTTTTAAAAAATAATTAAAATTCTATTTCTTCGACTGCTTCCCAGTCAAGATTTAAATCCAAATCATCTTCTATTATTTCCTTTTTCTCTGTTTTTTTACCCCTACAGATTGGTCTATATTCGCAAAATTGACATTTGTTTAATTCCTCTGTTAATGGAAATTTATCTTCTTTTAAGATTTGGTTAATTAATTTTTCAAAATAACTTTTATCTTTCTTAAATTCATCAATATTATATTCTATCCTTATTTTCTGCTTTGGATAGCGTGGATTCCAGTAGATAAGTTCTGGCATATTTTCAAGCTCATATTCAGCAGCAAAATAGTCATAGCCAGTTTCAAATAATAGATACAAATAAAAACGACTTTGCATAGAATTTTCAATATCTTTTTCATATAAACTTTTTTTATCTGTTTTCCAATAAAAAATAATAAATTTTTTTAAAGATTTATTATATTTTAAAAGATCATATTTAGCTAACAATTTTAAGTTATCCTTTTGATAACGAAGCTCTTGTTCTGCTGAAACAACATTTTCAGCTCTGGCAAAAGATTTCAATCTATTTATCCAGGACTGTAAAGGCTGCTTAGAACTCAAAACTGTTTCTCCCATAGTTTTGCTATAATATCTTTCTGCTAAAAGATGGAATTGCCTTCCCTGTCTTAAATCATTTTTAACTTCTTCGTTCATTCCCCATTCAGCTGGCCAATACAATCCGTCTAGATATCGATATCTAAAACGCCGGCGGCAGTTTTTGAAAATAGAAAGAGCAGACTGAGAAAAATATAAATCGTTTAAAGTTTTAAAAGACATTTATTTTACTCCTTTCGACTGCTGCTCTTTTTTTCATCAATAAATTTTTTTAAAGAACTAAAAATAAACGCAGGATCTTTTTCCCACTTACCATGTTTTTTATGAGTACTTAAAAAAAGATTTCGCCGCGCACGAGTAATTCCAACATAAAGAAGACGCACTCTTTCAGCTATCAATTTTTGTCTAGCTTTATAATCAGCATTTCTCTCTTTTTTCTCATTTAAAATATATTCTAATTCCGCTCTCGCTGAGGCTTTAGGATTTTTTATTTCTTCATTTAAATAAAATTTTTCTCCCATAAAATAGTCATCATTATCATGTTGAAAATGACTTGAAGTTAAACTACCAATAAAAACGGTATCCCATTCCATACCTTTAGCTTTATGAAGAGTAGATAGAGTCACCTGATCAGGCTTAGACTCAAACCCCTCCATTTCAGTTAATGTTTCAGCAAACTGTTTAATTCGGTCTCTTATTTCTGGAAGTTCTGCAGTTAATTGATCTAATCTCCAGGCTGGGTTTTCGTTTAAAAGTCTACCAAACTCTAAAGCTAAGTTTTGGGCCAGAGCAAGTTTTTTCCCTGTAAGACCGATTCTTTCTGCCAAAAATAAAACAAGTTCATCAGGAGGTAATTCCATCGAAGCTTCAAGCCAACCCTGAATTTGTGTTAAACTTTTAAAAAATTCTTCAAAAATTTCTCTTTTTCTAAATTCTAAGTCAAAGTTATCTCTATTCAAACCTGATAAGGGGAAAATAATTTCATGATTCTGATTATCTTCTAAAATTTCTTCTAGTATTTGATTTAGTTCTGGTTTTTCTTTTCCAAAAATTTCAATAAAAACTAGTTTTAAATTATCAGATGCAGCTGGAGAAGTCAAAAATTTTAAAATAACCTCTAACTCTGTTAAAAAAACATCCTTAGAACTGCTGCCAGCAATTTGAAATTCCCCGCCCAACTTATTAATTTCTCTTGCTATTTCTTCCAGCTGCCAGCCTGTTGGCATTAATACAGCTGTTGTTTCTTTATTGTTTTCTTCTGCTTTCCGTAATGCCTGTTTTGCTATAAATTTTTTTTCTGTTTTCCAATCTTTAAAAGCTTTACTTCCTATTCTATAATCTTTAGGCTGAGGGTTAGGTGCTGGATCATCAACAGCAGCTGCTTTTATATACTTAGCTTCTAGAGGATCTATCTCTCTATCAGAAAACTCTTCTTGACTCCAGTCAACAAGATAATTTGCTAGATCAATAATATCTTGACTGCTGCGGCTCGAAACTGCCATAGTTTCAACCCTAACTCCCTCTTTTTTACAGTAGCTTCGAAAAATATCTGGATCTGAAAGAGTAAATGTACCTGTAATTGCCTGATTACTGTCTCCAACTCTAACCAAATTATTTTCTTCTCCAGCAAGCAGATAAAGCATTTCCTCCTGGGCTTGATTTGAATCTTGAGCTTCATCTTCAAACACATATGCATACTGAGCAGCAATTCGTTCAGCAAATTCATTATCTTCCTTTAGGAGTTTCAAGCTCTGCTGAACCAGGTCATCAAAATCTAAAAGTCCTGCCTGAGCCATTCTAAATTCATATTCCGAAAATATCTCTGCTGCTGGAGTCAAAATATTTGCAGATTTAAGATTTGAGTATTTAACCATATTTTTTAATTCTTCTCCCTCAAGCAGCTTAAGTTTAAAATATGAAATCATTGAGGCCACAAAAGCTGGAAAGTCTTCTTCTTCCCATTTTTTTAAGTATTTATCAAATCTATAACTATTTTTTTCTAAATTAAAAAATTGCTTTAATAGTTCATTATTTTCTCCTGCCCATTTACGACATAGATCTTTAATCCAACGATAACGTTTGCCTGATTCAATTAATTCAAACTCTTGATTTATTAGTCTTGCTTCAGGTTTTTCTTTAATAATTCCTAAAGCAAGTGAATGAAGCGTTTTAACACTGTAGCCTCGACTTCTTGGCAGTCCTTTTGCTGCTAAAAAATCTCCAATTCTTTTGCGAAAATTTGCTACAGCTGAATTCATATATGTTACAATTAATATTTTTTGATCATTCTTTAATTTTGTGTCAATTAATTCTGCTGCCAGATGAGCAAGAACTGTTGTCTTACCTGCCCCTGGAACAGCTGGAACAGCAAGCTGTCCATTTTGATATTCTAATACCTCTTTCTGCCCAGGCCTCGGTTTAAAATCCATTATTACTCTCCTCTCACATCAAACCAGCGATAAAGTGGTCCTTCCTGCTCTCTACCACTGCTGTTTAAAAAACTATCTGCTATATATATACCTTTTTTCACTTTATAAATTAGACTTATCAAAAAATCGCTAAGCTGATTTAGTCGAATTTGCTGATCAACCAGATCATCCCATACTTTACTCTGCTGCCATTGTTCAGTATAAATATAGGGATTAACTAATTCTTTTGCAATACTCTGCATCCAATCACTACTTGAAATATCAAGTAAAAATAAATAATCAACACCACTTAGTTCTGGAGAAAACAAAAATTTATAAGGGGAAGCCAGTATAACACCCTTTTCTTTTTCTTGACCTTTAAAGAGTGTTTCGGCAGCTAAAGTTCCTTCATAAATCATATTTATATACCGTTCACTTAAATCCTCTTTTTCGTGATGAAAGTTTTCTACTGCTTGATGAAAACGAGCAACTGATTCAATCATCTGTCTACAGGCAAAAATATCCTCTTGAGAAGGATTTAAAGGTGCCAATAGTTCACTAAAAACTAATTGAAAAAAATCTTCTATTTCTAATTTCTCTTCTTCTTTTTTATCATGCAGCCATTCTTTTAAATAATCATATTTCTCTGCAGACTGAAAATTGATCTTCTCTCTTAGATTAGATTGATCAAGATCAATAAATTTCATTCCAGAAGCTGCAATTTCTTCTGCTAGTATATAAGAGCGTAAAGGATCTAGTTCCAAAAGCAGAGAAAGAGCCTGCTGTAATGAGGAAACTCCAACAATATTTGTCCTTCCACAATGAAACAAATATAAAATCAAAAGAGCCCTAGCAAAAGGAATGTCTATTAAACGTTTAGAACGGTTAAAATTACTTAATTGATAACCATTTTTCTCTAAAATCTGTTCTAAACTAAAACTTAATACTTTATCAATTTTAGGAGAAATAATAGCTATCTCATCAGCCTTAACCCCTTTTTTAAGCAGAGAAATAATTTTTTTGCCAACATTAATCAACATCTCTCCTCTTAATTCATTATCTATTTCTTCTAACAAAAGTTTTGACTGCACTAAATTTGATCTTCTTTCTTTTACTACTTCTTTTATTTCTGCTGCCAATTTACTACTTGATTTTGCAGCTGTATAACTTTTTTCTAATTTAATTATTTCTGCTTCTGAATTAAAAAATTTCTTTTTTGCTGAGGCAGGGTTACCACCAAAAAATCTGTTAAAACCACCACTTTCATTAAAAGTGAAAATTCCCTGCAAATTAAATTTAGTTAAAGTTTTTATTAAGTTTTGTCCAGCAGGAACAACTTTTTCTAAGTCATCTACTAATAGATATTGATATTTATTATTTAAATCATTTAGATATTCTGTATCTGCCAGCAAAAATTTATTAAATAAAGTTATTGCAGCTGAATAATCAAACAGTCTATAGTTTAGAGAAAAATTTCTAAAGGTCTTCATGATTTCTATTGATTGTTCAGCATATTCTTTTCTTTGATCATCATTTTGAGTCCAGCTCAGTAATCGCCGCTGTAACTCTTCAAAATCAAGCATATTAAAAGCAGCTAGATTTAAATTATCAATTAGCTGTACCGCAATTTGAACTGGCCTGGCTTTAATATTGCGAAAATAAGCTTTATCTTTTCTATATTTTGCAACATAATTGCTCATCAAAAAATGAGAAGTCTCTATGTTCATAAAAGTTGGCTCAATGACTTGATTTTCCCCACTATATTTTCTTTCTACAGCTGGCCAATGTTTATTCAGCTGTTGATTTACAAAACCAAAATAAGTATAAACATTTAAGTTGCCAATCATTTTCAAATTAATTTCTTCTCTAAATTGACTGACAGAACGAGCAGAATTTAAAAATAATAATATTTTTTCACTGCCAATTTCAGAAGCTAATTTCTGATAGTCAGCTTTTAATTTTGAGCTTTTACCACTGCCTGTGCTTCCACTATAAATTTTATACACTGTCAGCCTCCTCCTTTAACTATTTATATAAATATCATGTTAAGTTGAATCATTATTTTTTTGCTTATATCTCAATTTGATATTGCAATTTAAGATTTAATATATTTCAATAAAAAACCAGATCATTAAAAAAATCTGCATACTTAATCTAACAGCTGTACTAGTTAAAAATGCAAAAATACTTCCTAATGCAAGTTTAAATGAATTTTCTTTATTTCTACTCTGCCAATATTCTGTAACAAAAATTAATATAAATGGCGCAATTATAAATCCTAAAGGACCTAGAAATATTGTTCCAAACAGCATGCCAAAAACAGCTGCAAATATAGTTCTGTTACTTCCACCACGTTTTTTAATGAAATAAGCATTTGCTAGATAATCTGCGAAAAATATAAGCACTGTTATTAAAATTGCTCCAGTCCAAAAATATGGAGAATAACTTATTCCTGTTTTAATTACTCTAAATAAAATAACAGCTGCCCAGAAAAAAACAGAGTCAGGTAAAACTGGTAAAAATATTGCAGCAATCTCCACTGCAAATAAAATCAGAACCATAATTATTAAAAATATATCCAATTTTTCCACTCCTTATTGTATAATTTATAGTTTAATTTCTAACAATTTTGATTTATACATTATAATTTTATTTTAGTCTTTATCAAGCTAAATTTAATTATAACATAAATAACAAAGAGCAAGCAAAAAACCCTGCTTATAGCAAACAGGGAATTTACTTGCTCTTAAAATTTAATTTTTAGAATAAATTAGTTGTGAACTTCTTACTCTATTTACTGAATAACAGTAATTTCTATCTATCTTTATTATTTAAAATAAAACTTAAGAGTTATTTTTTACAGCATCTAATACTTCATCCATATCTGGTAATTCTGGAATGTCATATTCTTTGATCCAAAGAACCTCACCCTGATCATCCACTAAGATGTTTACTCGACCTGAAATTCCTTTATCTTCTATAAAAATCCCCAATTTTGAAGCGAAAATTCCATGAGGCCAAAAATCAGATAAAAGTCTTAAATTTTCTAAGCCCATCTTTTCTGCCCATGCTCGCTTAGAAGGAATTGGATCAACACTAATTCCAAGAGGAACTGTGTCATTTTTTTCGAATTCTTCATAATTTGCTTCTAGAGCCTGCATCTGATCACGACAAACACTTGTCCAGGCTAAAGGATGAAATGATAATAATACATTTTTACCATCAAAATCATCTAAAGTAACTTCTTCTTCATTATGGTCTCTTAATTTTAAATTTGGAATTCTATCTCCTACATTTAATTTCATTTAAGATACCCCCTCTAAAATATATTAAACTTGAGCTATTAACTTGTTTTTAATTGTATATTTATTGAGAATAAATATCAAGTTAAAATTTAACAATTTCAATAAAAAATTTCCCCCACAGTCAGACCATTTCACAAAAAAAGGCAGTAAAACTATTAACTATTTAAAATAGTCTAGTTTTACTGCTTTTATTAGTTATTTACTATTTAACTTTTCCATTATTGAACGTGCAATAACTATTCCTGAAACCGAAGCCTGCATTAATCCTCTTGTTATACCTGCTCCATCGCCTCCAAAAAATAAATTTTCTACTTTAGATTCTAAATTGTCATCAATATTCAGTCTAGATGAATAAAATTTAACTTCCACACCATAAAGTAAAGTATCACGCCCATAAATGCCAGGAGTTATTTTGTCTAATGCTTTTAACATTTCAATAATTCCTGTTAGGTGTCTATGAGGTAAAACTAATGATAAATCTCCAGGAGTTGCATCTTTTAAAGTTGGCTCTGTAACAGATCTTTCAAGTCTTTCTTCAGTAGTCCTTCTTCCATCAAGTAAATCACCTAATCTTTGAACTAAGACTCCTCCAGCTAATAAATTAGCTAGTTTAGCAATATCTTTACCATAGGTAATCGGTTCATGAAATGGTTCGGTAAATGTCTTACTCACTAAAAGTGCAAAATTTGTGTTATGTGTTTTAATATCAGAGTGACTATGACCATTTACAGTGATCAACCCCTGATTATTTTCACTAACGACCTCTCCATATGGAGACATACAAAATGTTCTAACCTTATCATCAAAAGTAGGTGTATGGTAAATTAACTTTGATTCATATAAATTATCAGTCATATATTCTGTTATAGCTGCCGGGCACTCAACTCTAACACCAATATCAACTGGATTTATTGCTGTTTCTATATCTAATTTTTTAGCTTCGTTTGTTAACCATTCTGCATTTTCTCTACCGGCTGCAGCCATTACATAATTAGCTGTTATTTTATCTCCAGCAGCGGTTTTTACTGCTTCAATTTTATCATCTTCTACTATAAACTTTTTAACATTTACTCCAAATCTAATTTCTACTCCCTTTTCTTCTAAAAAATCCTGCATGTTCTGTAAAACAACTTGACTATATCCCGTTCCTAAGTGTCTTAAACTAGCAGGAATAAATTTTAATTCAGCTTTAACAGCTTTTTTTCTGATTTCATCCTGTTTATCTTCGGCAACTCCAAATATTCGGTCTGGAGCACCAAATTCCATATAAATATCATCCGCATAAGAAATATTATCAATTAACTGCTGTCTACCTATATAATTTTCCAGATTTCCACCAATATCAGGGGAAAGTGAAAGTTTTCCATCACTATAGGCTCCAGCTCCACCCCAACCTGATACTATTGCACAGCTTGGACAATTAACACATCCCATGCCTGGATTCTCTTTCATTGGACAGACTCTTCTTTCTAAATCAGTACCTTTTTCCAAAATTAGAATATCTAATTCTGCTTCTTTTTTGACAAATTCCATTGCAGTAAATATTCCAGTCGGTCCAGCGCCAATGATAATCACATCATAATCTTTTTTGCTCATTAATTTTTAAACCTCCAGGTTTTTAAAATAAAGTCTAAATATTATTTTTTAGACAAACCAATGTTATAGTTTCTAGACCAGATCCTAAAATCCTTCTTTTAATTTTATTTTTTCCAAAAAAAGACCGGCCACAGGGACCGGTTAATTAAAATCACTTGTTTATTTTTTAATCTTAGTCGGATTTGTCTTTAAATTAAAAGCTAATTAATGTTGAAATACCAAACTTAACACTTTTAGCTTTATCACTTAATGCAAGTAAATCAGAGATACCTAAATTAATTTTAAAATTATTGCTGATATTAATCCCCATTCCAGCTGCCAGTTCAACATCTTCTCTTAAGGATGAATAATTAACTCCCAGACGCAGAGGAATAAATTTAGTTTTTCTAAATTCACTACCAATGGCATAAATATTATCATCCTGACCCCCATCATAACTTACACGGGAGTAGTCTGCATAAAATACAGTATTCGGGCTGAACTCTTTTTTCATACCCAGCCTGTAGACCCGAGGTAGTTTATAAGTTATATTTCCAGCTTCTCCAACTAACTCATTTTCTGTTAAAGTATCATCAGTTTTATCTTTAGTGGTTACTGTATATTCTGTACCATCAATAACAGAACTATCAGCAGATAATTCTCCAATATTCATTGCACTGAAGGCAAATGTATAATTTCCTGCTGTTTTAAGTGCTAAACCAAAATCAAAAACATCACCACTGGCCTCTCCATCTTCAGAATGTTTTTCATAAAACTTTGCGTCTGAAGCACTATATTTTACGTATGAATCTCCTGAATTTTCCTTAAACTCAGCAGTAATTTCTCCATCACCAGAAAATTTATAAATCTCACCTTCTAAATAATGATATGTAGCACCAAAATAAAGTCCTTCTACTTTGGCTGAATCCTCTGACCACTGATTAAAGATCTCACGGGCATAACTTAAAGATACATCAGCAGTTGCTGCAGCTCCACCTGTAGTTTCACCAAAGTCAACTGTTACTGATCCTTTATCTCTTAAAGCATCTAAACTAATTTCCGGAGTATCTCCAGTTAAAATCTCTGCTGCATCACTATCTGTTTCCAGTATTCCTTCACCACGACCATTAATAGCCAGAGCAAAGTTTTTATAATAGATCTGAGTTCCAAAGGCTGTTCTTCCGGCTAAAATTAAATCTTCTCCTGTTAATTTACTTTCAATTTCATCTTCGGAAAATTCACTGTTCTCAAAAACATTATTCCAAACTGAAAGTCCAAAATTCGTTTTTACAGCAAAATTGTTTTTTCTTAATGCAAGTCCAGCCGGGTTAGAATAATAAGCAGCCTCTCCTGTCATAGTTGAAAAATTATCACCCATACCAATTGCTTCAGCATCTAATGCTGCAGATGTAGTTAGAGTTGTTAAAAAAATGATTGTGATAGTTAGTAAAAATAGTAGTGTCTTTTTCATTGTTTTCCTCCTTGTTTTTTGTGTTAAGCTGAATTATAAGATAAATTAATTTTTTATAAAACAACTCAATTATATGTATTCAATATAAAATCTATTTTCCCTCTAAAAAACCCCAGAAACAGTAGCAATTTCTCAAAACTGTTCTGAGGCTAAAATTCAATCATTTTTTTATTTAATGTGTTCTTCTAGATCACTAATTTTTTCAATACCCATTTCTTCTGCTTTATTCTCTTTCATCAACAGACAAAAAGTGTTATTTGCTTCTGCATAATCAAGCCAGATAATATTATTATTTTCTGCATCCCATTCTTTTACAGTCTGATAAGCCTCTTCTGATTCAATAATTTCTTCTTCATAACCCATAGTTGTCATTAAAGTGGTTCCTGTATACTCCCAGTACATATCAATTTCACCAGATTCAATAGCAGGTCTTAAAACTGCTGTTTCACCAAGACTGGTTCTGTCTTCAACAGGATACCCATGACTTTCTAAAAGCTTGATAGTCATATGTCCTAAAATCAACTGTTCCGTCCAGGGTTTGGAAGCAACTGCAATTGTAGGTCCTTCTTTTTCTTCTGCTTCTTCAGCTAAAAGATCATTTTCTTTTAGAAAGTCTTCAGCAACTTTTGCTGGTGATTCTTCTTCCACAGCCACTCTTTTATTTAATTCTATTTGTTTTTCCTGACCAAGCAGCGGTGGTAATTCATTAATTAAACTTTTTAGTTCGGGATAGCTTTCTAAAATTTCTCCTCTTATAGTTGGGGCTGGATTATAAACTGGGAAAAAACCTTTATCGTCTTCTAAGATTCTGAGATTCATAGAAGCAATTCTTCCGTCTGTAGCAAAACCAATTGCTACATCAACCTTATTTGAATCTAAAGCTTCATAGCCAAGTCCAGGCTGCATTGTATTTACATTACTATCATTAAATTCAAAACCATATGCTTTTTCTAAACCACTAAGACCATCGTCTCTTTCAAAAAAATCAATAGTTGTTGCCAATCTGATACCTTCTACTTCTTCTGCTTTTTCTGTTTCAGCAGTTGTATTCGCATTTTGAGCCTCATCTTGTCCACAGCCAGTTAAGAATAGAGTAAAAACTAAAGAAATTACCAATAAAGAAAATACAAACTTTTTCTTCTTTAACATATTTTCACCCTTTCTAATTATTATAATTTAACTCAGATAAAATTTAACTTTCCTATCTAAATTAATTATTCTGCAACATTTTCTCCAAAAGATCAAATAAACGATCAATTATTATAGCAATTATTGCAGATAAAATAGAACCAAGTAAAATTTTCCGAGTATCAAATCTAACCAAGCCTGTAAAAATTAATTGGCCTAAGCCACCAGCTCCTATTAAATTTGAAATCACTGCCGTACCTACAGTTACAACAGAAGCTGTCTGTATACCAGCAATAATAATTGGCAGAGCAAGAGGTAATTCTACCTTATACAAAACCTGAAAGGAATTCATACCCATTCCTCGAGCAGCCTCTATTATTTCATCTTCTACATTATTTATTCCTGCTATAGTATTCCGAACAATTGGCAGTAAGGCATAAATAGTCAGAGCAGTTACAGCTGGAATAAAACCAATACCCAAAAGCGGCAGAAAAAGAGCAATTATTGCCAGACTGGGTAATCCCTGAGCAACATTAAACACTGAAATTATTTTCCCAGTATAATCTTTCATGATATCCCGACTTAGTAATATACCAGATGGAAGGGCAATTATAATCGCAGCTGATACTGCCAATCCAACCAATTGTAAATGTTCAATCATTAAAGCAATACCTTCATTTAGAAAAATTTGCCATATTTCATTCCACATTTATTTTCCCTCCCCGGCTGATTCTGCTTTTAATAAACCAGGTGAGACTAAAATTCTTTTTAAAATCTCCATCATAATATCAACAATAATTGAAATTAATGAAATTAAAACAGCACCACTAACTATCATTTCTGTTTTAGTTCTAACAATCCCCTGATAGATAAGCTGTCCTAAATTACGCTGACCTATAAAAACTGCCAGAGTTGCAATTCCAACCATCATTACAAGTGCAACTCTTATCCCTGCAATAATAACAGGCATCGCCATCGGCAGCTGCACCTTCCAAAGAATCTGTTTTTCTGTCATCCCCATACCTCTTGCTGATTCCAAAATAGCTGAATCAACTTCATTTAAAGAAGTATAAACATTTCTAACAATAGGAATCATTGAATATAAAACCAGGGCAAATACTGCGCTTCTCATATTAAGACCAAAAGCAGGTAATGTCATTAATATACCATAAAGTGAGACACTGGGAACTGACATAATCAAGCTGCCAAAGCCCAATAAAGACTTTGCTGTTTTTTCTCTATTTCTAATTATAATTCCCACACTTACCCAGAGAATCAAGGAAAGTGTAATTGAAATTGAAATCAAATAAAGATGTGCTAATGTATATTCTAAAATTTTATTCGAGTTTTCAAGAAAATATTCAATTACAGCCATCTTAATCCTCCTTTAGTCTTCTTGATTATATTCATCGCTAATATAATTTTGAATAATCTCCATCGTTATTGTTGCTTTAAGGTTATTATCACTGTCGACTACAGGAATTAAAGTTACATCATTTTCTATCATTTTATTTAAAACATCTTTTAAAGATGCATCTTCTTCTATCACTGGTGTCATTTTTATATGTTTTTCCCAGTTAGCTTCTTCATTTTCTTTAAGCCTTTTTAGATTAACATAACCCATCAGCTTTCTTTTATCAGCTGTTACAAGAATATATTTTTGCTTTGATTCTTCTAATTTATTGATTACCTGTTCATAACTTTCAGCTCTATCTACTTTAAAAAATTCTTTTTTCATTACCTTTTTTGCTTTTAAAAGATTTAAAACCTTTAAACCTCTATCAGAACCAATAAAATCTTCAACAAATTCATTTTTCGGGTTAAATAAAATGTTTTTTGGGGTATCATATTGAATCAATTCGCCCTGATTCATTATCGCAATTTTGTCTCCCATCTTGATTGCTTCATCAATATCGTGGGTAACAAAACAAATAGTCTTGTTAATTTTTTTCTGCAGTCTTAAAAATTCATTCTGCAAATCTGCTCTAGTAATTGGATCAACTGCCCCAAATGGTTCATCCATCAGCATAATTGGTGGATCTGCTGCCATTGCCCTAGCTACGCCAACTCGCTGCTGCTGTCCACCTGAAAGTTCATGTGGATATTTGTGCAAATGATTATCAGGATCTAATCCGATTACTTTTATTAATTCTTTTACCCTTTTATCAATTTTTTCCTGTTCCCATTTTAATAATTTTGGTACAGTAGCAACATTTTCTTTAACTGTTAAATGAGGAAAAAGTCCTATTTCCTGAATTACATATCCAATTTCTCTTCTTAATTCACTTTTTTTCAAGGAAAAAGCATCTTTTTGATTAATATAAATTTTTCCGGAAGATGGTTCAATTAATCTATTTATCATTTTTAGAGTAGTTGTCTTACCACAACCAGAAGGACCTACAAAAACACAAATTTCCCCTTCTTTAACTTCTAAATTTAAATCTGAAACTGCTTCTTCTTCCGCTGTAGAATAAATTTTTGATAAATTTTCTAATCTAATCAATTAAACCCCCCCTAACAACAGAAAAAGTGCTACTTTAGAAAAAAGTAGACACTTTTTTGTCTATAAATAATATATTTTTTAATACATAATTTTCCTTGGCTTAAGATTATCATATTTTCAGAAATATTTCAAATTTCAAATATTACTCTTAATCCGAATCTTTTAATCTTTATTTTGATTAAAGCGACTTAGAATTAAATTATAGCCATCTTCTCCATATTCTAATGAACGTTTAACCCTACTGATAGTTGCAGTGCTAACTCCTGTTTCATCTACAATATGATCATATGTATAACCCTCTTTAAGCATTCTAGCTACTTCAAGCCGTTGCCCTAAAGCTTTAATTTCTCCTATAGTAGCTATATCTTGAAAAAAGTTATAACATTCTTCTTTGTCTTCAAGCATTAAAATAGCTTCAAATAATTGCTCAGTAAATTTATCTTTTATATTTCGGGACAAAGTTTACACCTCTTTTCTAAGAATTACTCCCATTCTATTGTTCCAGGAGGTTTTGATGTAATATCATAGACAACTCTGTTTACTTCTTTAACCTGATTAACAATTCTATTAGAAATTGACTGCATAACTTCATATGGAAGACGAGCCCAATCAGCAGTCATTGCATCATCACTATTTACTGCTCTCAAAATAATTGGATATCCATATGTCCTTTCGTCACCCATAACACCTACACTTCGCAAGTCAGGTAAAACTGCAAAAGACTGCCAGATATCTCTATAAAGACCAGCATCTTTTATTTCTTCTTGAACAATTGCATCTGCATTTCGCAAGATTTCTAATTTATCCCAATCTACATCGCCAATAATTCGAATGGCTAGACCTGGACCGGGAAAAGGCTGTCTCCAAACAATTTCTTCAGGTAAACCTAGAACTTCACCAATTTTCCTAACCTCATCTTTAAATAAAAAATGCAGTGGCTCTACAAGTTCTAAATTCATCTCTTCAGGCAGACCTCCAACATTATGGTGACTTTTGATTGTTGCTGCTTTATCAGTTCCACCACTTTCTATTACATCAGAATAAATAGTTCCCTGAACTAAATAGCGAACATCTTCCAATTTTTCCGCTTCTTCATCAAAAACTTGAATAAATTCGTCACCGATTATTTTTCTTTTCTCTTCAGGTTCTGTAATCCCAGTTAATCTGTCTAAAAATCTTTTTTTGGCATCAACATAAATCAACGGAATATTAAATTCTTCTCCAAAAGTTCTTTTAACCTGTTCAGCCTCTCCCTTTCGCAAAAGACCATGATCAACAAAAATACAGGTTAATTGGTCTCCTATTGCCTTATGAACAATAGCTGAAGCAACAGCAGAATCAACTCCTCCAGAAAGTCCACAGATAACTTTACCTTTACCTACCTGTTTTCTAATCCTTTCAACTTCTTCATTGATATAATCTGCCATATTCCAATTAGCCTTAACATTTACAATTCTAAACAAAAAGTTATGTAGAATTGTTTTTCCTTGAATAGTATGGTTTACCTCTGGATGAAACTGAACTCCATAAAAATCTCTTTCAAAATCAGCCATTGCTGCTGCTGCAGTTAATTCAGTTCTGGCAATCACTTCAAATCCTGCTGGAACTTTTTTAACATGATCACCATGACTCATCCAAACTTGTGAATGATTATCTATTTCTTTAAATAATTTCTTTTGGGTAAATAATTCTAAATTTGCTTTCCCATACTCACCATGCTCTGCCTTTTCTACATGACCAGCTTCAAGTAACTGAGCCATTAACTGCATTCCATAGCAAATACCTAAAATAGGAATTCCTAATTCAAAAACTCCCTGATCAACACCTGGGGCCCCCGGACCAGTTACACTGTCTGGACCTCCTGAAAAAATTATAGCTGCTGGATCAATTTTTTTGATTTCTTCTAGTTCAATGTCGTGCCCTCTAATTATAGAATAAACATTAAATTCTCTCACTCTTCTGGCAATCAGTTGACTATACTGACCTCCAAAATCAAGAATAAGTATCTTATCGTAATCCATCTAATTCCCCTTCCGCTTTTATTTACTAAAGTATACAGTGTAAATACTGTAGTTGTCAAGGTTTATACAATTAATAAAATTATAAATTTAATCTAATATTAAAACTCCCTCCTATTGCTTAAAATAATAGAAGGGAGTTAACTTTTGATTAGCTATCTGAATAAAAATTCAGTTTCTTTCTTAATTATTTTTAATTGCAGATTGCGCTGCTGCTAGACGAGCGATTGGAACTCTATAGGGTGAACAGGAAACATAATTTAAATTATTTTTATGGCAAAACTCGATAGAAGATGGTTCTCCACCATGTTCTCCACAAATTCCTATTTTAAGTTCAGGCTTTTCTTCTCGTCCCAATTTAACTGTGTTTTCAATTAATTTACCTACACCATCTTGATCCAGTACCTGGAAAGGATCTTTAGCAAATATTTCTTGTTCTAAATACTGGCCAATGAACTTACCAGCATCATCACGTGAAAATCCATATGTCATCTGAGTTAAATCATTAGTACCAAAGGAGAAGAAATCAGCATATTTAGCAATTCTATCAGCTAAAAGTGCAGCTCTTGGAATCTCAATCATTGTACCAATAGTATAATATATATCTGTATCGGTATCTTCTAATAATCCTTCAGCAACTTCTTCTGCTTTCTCTCTTATAATTTCTAGCTCTCTGTCAGTACCAACAAGAGGAATCATAATATCCGCTTTCACTTCATAACCTTCCTCTTCTTTTACTTCAATAGCTGCAGAAATTATAGCTCTTACCTGCATTTTATAAATCTCAGGATAACTAATACCAAGACGACATCCGCGATGACCTAACATTGGGTTCATTTCCTCTAAATCACTAATAATCCGTCTTAATTCTTCTACAGATATAGTTAATTCTTCAGCTAAATTTTTAATATCTCTTTCATTTTGAGGTAAGAACTCATGTAATGGTGGGTCAAGTAATCTTACAGTTACATTCTTATCCTGCATAACTTTAAAGATGCCTTTAAAATCCTCTTTTTGATAAGGGAATAATTTTTCCAGTGCCTTTTTACGCTTCTTTTTACTATCAGCAACAATCATTTCACGAACTGACATGATTCTTTCACTATCAAAGAACATGTGCTCTGTACGACAGAGTCCAATACCTTCTGCCCCAAAATCAATTGCTACTTGAGCATCTTTTGGTGTATCAGCATTAGTATAGACCCCCATATCACGATATTCATCTGACCAAATCATTAATTTTTTGAAATTATCTGTTAAATGAGCTTCAGTTGTTTCTACAACTCCAGCATATACTTCACCTGTACTACCATTAAGAGAAATATAATCTCCTTCATTAAATACCCGATCATCTACAAAGAACTGTCTTGTGCTTTCATCAACCTGAATATCTCCAGCACCTGCTACACAGCACTTACCCATACCACGAGCTACAACTGCAGCGTGTGAGGTCATTCCACCACGAGAAGTTAAAATACCATTGGACTTAACCATACCTTCAATGTCTTCAGGTGATGTTTCTTTACGAACAAGAATTACATCCTCGCCATCAGCAGCCGCTTCAGCTGCATCTTCTGAATTAAAATAGATTTTACCGGTAGCTGCACCAGGAGATGCTGCAAGTCCAGTAGCTAGTAAATCTGCTTTTTCTAACTCATCTTCTTTAAAGTTTGGATGTAATAGCTGACTAATATCTTCTGGATCTATTCTCATAACTGCAGTCTCTTTATCAATTAATCCTTCTTCTTCCATATCAACTGCAATATTAACTGCTGCATCAGCGGTTCTTTTACCAGTTCTAGTCTGGAGTAAGTAAAGATCTCCTTCTTGAATAGTAAATTCAATATCCTGCATATCTTTATAATGCTGTTCTAAAGTTTCAGTTACTTCCATAAATTCCTCATAAACTTCAGGCATTAAATTATTTAGTTCGCTAATATCTTTAGGAGTTCTAATACCTGCCACAACATCTTCTCCCTGTGCGTTTAACAGGAATTCTCCAAAAACTTTATTTTCGCCAGTAGCAGGGTTACGAGTAAAGGCAACACCTGTACCAGAATTATCACCTATGTTACCAAAAACCATAGTTTGAACATTTACTGCAGTACCTAAATCATGTGGAATATCATTGTGATTTCTATAAGAAATCGCTCTTGCATTATTCCAGGAACTGAATACGGCTTTTACAGCCATTATTAATTGTTCTTCTGGTTTTTGTGGAAATTCTATGTCTTTTCTATTTTTAATTAAAGCTTTAAAGTCTTGGATAATATCTTTAAGATCATCAACAGTTAGATCAGTATCATTGTCGTAATCTTTTTTCTCTTTTTTTCTTTCTAAATAATTATCAAACTCATACCCAGGTATTCCCAGTACAACATTACCGAACATTTGAATCAAACGGCGATAACTATCATAAGCAAAACGAGGATTTGAAGTCTTTTTAGCTAAGCCCTCAACACTCTTATCATTTAAACCTAGGTTTAAAATTGTATCCATCATTCCCGGCATAGAAATCACTGCACCAGATCTAACAGATACTAAAAGAGGATCATTTACATCACCAAAATCTTTCCCGATTTCATCTTCTAAGTCTTCTAAATGTTTAAAAATACTTTCTTTTAAACTATCTTCTAACTTTTCACCAATTTCAATATAGTGAATACAGGCTTCTGTAGTGATTGTAAACCCTGGAGGTACCGGTAATCCTATTTTACTCATCTCAGCAAGATTGGCACCTTTACCACCCAACAGTGACTTCATTTCTTTTTTACCGTCTTCAAAGGCATAAACATATTTCTTCAACAAAACCCCTCCTTTTGTTAGTTAAGATCATCTATGATATCAATGACCAAATTTGCTGCTTCTTCAACAGCTTTTTTTGTCATATCAATTACTGGACAGCCAAGCTTTTTCATTATTTTTTGAGCATATTCCAGTTCTTCATAAATCTTTTCGATTGACACATAATCTACACTATTATCAAGACCTAAAACTTTAATTCTTTCACGCCGAATTTCGATAAGGTCAGAAGGATCAATCATTAAACCAATAATTTTTCTTCGAGGAACTTCAAATAATTGGTCAGGAACTTTAGAACCAGTAACAAGTGGAATATTTACCACTTTATAATTTTTATGGGCTAAATACATACTTAAGGGAGTTTTAGATGAGCGAGAAACTCCTATTAAAACTATATCCGCTTTTAAAATCCCTCTTGGATCTTTTCCATCATCATATTTAACTGCAAATTCCACCGCTTCTACTCTTTTAAAATAATCTTCATCAAGTTTACGAATAACTCCAGATTCTCTTATTGGTTCTTGATTTAAAAAACCAGTGAATTTATCTAAACTGGGAGCCATAATATCAATATAAGGTATACCTTTTTCTTTACAGGCTCTTTGAAGATATTCTGAAATTTCTTTATTAACCATAGTATAAACAAAAATTGAATTTGCAGGATTTAAATTTTCCATAATTTTATCTATTTTCTTTAGACTCTCTACATATGGAAATTTTTTTATTTCATAATCGGTATTTTCATATTGTTCTGCTGCAGCCCGAGCAACTTGTTCAGCAGTATCTCCAACTGAATCTGATAAAACATATACTATAAAATTATTTTTCACAAAATCACCTGCCCTACATACTTTTTTATTCTTACAAGTATATTTATCTCCCCCCACTTGTATTATATTTCTATTTTCTCTTATTATAATATATTCTCTATTCGTTAAAAAAATCCTTTTTTAAAATAATAAAATCTTATTTAACAGTTTAATGAAATTAAGCAATAAAAAAGGTGTATAACTCATTGATAGAGTTATACACCTTAATAGTTTCATTTAATTAATGGATGTTGAGGACTTACATCATACCGCCCATTCCACCCATTCCGCCCATGCCGCCCATTCCTCCGGGCATGCCGCCGGGCATTCCACCACCATTGCCATCATCATCATCGTCACTGTTATCAGCAACAAGGCATTCAGTGGTTAAGAGCATAGAAGCAGCACTTGCCGCATTCTGTAAGGCAGAACGTGTAACTTTTGCTGGGTCAATAATACCAGCCTGAATCATATTTACATATTCACCTTTGAGTGCGTCAAAACCAATTCCAGCTTCTTTTTCTTTAACTCTTTCTACTACAACAGAACCTTCATGACCTGCATTGTTAGCAATCTGTTTAATTGGAGCTTCTAAAGCTTTGCGTACAATTTGCACACCAGTCTCTTCGTCTCCTTCTAAATTAAGATCATCAAGAGCAGACATAACTTCAAGATAGGTTGTACCTCCACCTGCAACTAGACCTTCTTCTACTGCTGCTCTAGTAGCAGATAAAGCATCTTCAATTCTATGCTGCTTTTCTTTTAGCTCAGTTTCGGTTGCCGCACCAACTTGGATTACTGCAACTCCACCAGCTAATTTAGCAAGTCTTTCCTGTAATTTTTCTCTATCAAAATCTGAACTTGTAGTCTCAATTTGTTTTCTTAACTGAGAAATTCTATCTTGGATTTTTTCTTTATCTCCATTACCTTCAACTATAGTTGTATCGTCTTTGGTAATAGTTACTTTATGTGCCTGACCTAAGTCATTAATGCTTGCATTTTCAAGCTTTAAGCCAAGATCTTCAGTAATTAAGGTACCACCTGTTAGTACAGCAATATCTTCTAACATTGCTTTGCGGCGATCACCAAAGCCAGGAGCTTTTACTGCAACACAGTTAAAGGTTCCACGAATTTTATTAACTACTAAGGTAGCTAATGCTTCTCCTTCAACTTCTTCGGAGATAATCATTAAGCTTTTACCTGACTGAGCAACCTGCTCTAACAGTGGTAAAATATCCTGAATACTGGAAATTTTCTTATCTGTAATTAAGATATATGGATCTTCTAAAGAAGCTTCCATTGTATCAGTATCAGTTACCATATATGGAGATAGGTAGCCGCGATCAAACTGCATACCTTCTACAACATCTAAGGAAGTTCCCATACTCTTAGATTCTTCTACAGAGATAACTCCATCCTGACCAACTTTTTCCATTGCTTCTGCAATCAAATTACCAATCTCATTATCATTACCAGCAGAAATAGAAGCAATCTGAGAAACAGCTTCTTTTCCTTCTACAGGCTTTGACACTGAAGCAATTTCTGCAGTTAAAGTTTCAACTGCTTTTTGAATACCTCTTTTAATTAACATTGGATTTGCACCAGCTGCTACATTTTTAAATCCTTCTTTTAAAATAGACTCTGCTAAAACTGTTGCTGTAGTTGTACCATCACCAGCAACATCATTAGTTTTAGTAGCCACCTCTTTTACAGCCTGGGCACCCATATTTTCATAACGATCTTTAAGTTCTATTTCTTTGGCAATACTTACTCCATCATTAGTAATCGTTGGAGAACCAAAGCTTTTTTCTAATAATACATTACGTCCTTTAGGACCGAGTGTCACTTTAACTGCATTTGCTAAACGAGAAACTCCACTTTCTAATTTACGACGTGCATCTTCACCAAATTTTAATTGTTTTGGCATTTAAAACCCTCCTGTATAGTTAAACTGAGTTATTTTTTTATTAAGTAAAAATCTAAATTTAAAAATCAAATCTATTTAACAGTAAAATAAATTAGTATTACTAATCTATAATAAACTAATCAATTACTGCTAAAACATCATCCATTGATAAGATTATATATTCTTCAGAATCAATTTCGACTTTTGTTCCAGCATATTTATCAAAGACTACTGTATCCCCTACAGCTACTTCTGCTTCTTCACCTTCTGGAGCAATATTTCTACCTACAGCAACAATTTCTGCCTGCTGCGGTTTTTCATCTTTTTTTGCTGTGTCAGGAAGAACAATTCCTCCCTTGGTTTTTTCTTCACCGTCATCTTTTTCTACATATTTTACTACAACTCTGTCATCTAATGGTTTAATACTCATTTAAAAATAACCCCCTTCTAAATATTATATTCTTTTTATTGTGATTAGCACTCAATCGAAGTGAGTGCTAACAAGCACTGTAAATATAATATCTAAGTCAGAAAGGAAAATCAAATCCTCAATATACGCTTTAAAGTCTATTATTGTTTATTATTTATTATTAGAAGCAATTAAGTCATTCATTCTCTAATTAACATTAAATAATTCTTCCAAAGTCTAAAAAGTAAAAAGTCAGATTAATATGACTTCTGCTTTAAAATTATCTTCAAGTTCACTATAATGCTTCCCCAACAAATCATTACCATAATAATCATAAATTATTTCTGGTAAAATTATTCTATCGGCTTCTAAGTCTGCTTTTTTAATTAATTTAATTAAATCTTGATTACAAAGTAAACCAGCAGCAGCTATTGAGCCCCCAAAAAAATAATTTTTTGCCTTAAGCAAATTTAAATTATAATTAGAATTTAAATAAGGAGCCAACATTTTTTTAAAAAAAGAATAGGCAAATTGAGATGAGATGATTAATGTTTTTTTATTTTTCTTATCTTTTTTACTAGCTTCTGCATAAGCTTTTAATTTGTTTATTTGATTTAAACTTAAATCATAGGACATAATTAAACCTGAACTTATGCCTTCTTCTTTTTCAATAATAGTATTTATTTGTTTCTCCTCCCGCTTCAATTCAATTTTAGGGTTTTTAGCTGATTTAATTTTATAAAAAGCATCTACTCTACTTTTTACGGTTTTCCCATTTACTTTTAAAATCAAATCACCACTTTTTAAATTAGCCTTAGCTGCAGCTGAATTAGCAATTATATCATTAACATTTGCAGCTAATGATGAAATTAGCTGTGGTTCGATAATAATTGGATATGAATAATTAGCTATCTGCTTATTAATAAAGTTATTTAGTCTATAATATTCACTTGAATCAACAGCTAAATCTTGATCTGCATAATTACTGAATCCTGCTAGAAAAACTCTCAAACTCTGGGGAGGATATTTTTCTAAAAAATCAAAACTTCTTTTTAAATATTCAAAACCTTTAAGATGATGCATTGATACAATACTTGCTTCAAAATTTATTTTATTCTTTTTTAATTTAGGTAGTAGTTTAAAAACATTATCTGGTTGAGAATCATTCATTAAAAAAACCCGTTCCTCAGGAGCGGGGCCATTTAAAGAAATATTTAATTCAAGAGGCTTTAATTTTTTTAAAAATTCTACCCTTTTCAGCTCTATAAATGATCCACTACTGGTAATTTTAATTTCAATTTCTGGCCAGCGCTGCCTTAAATATTTCAAAATTTTATAAATATCTGGATGGACAAAAGGCTCACCTTCAATAATTTTACTAGCAGATTCTCCGATAAAAACAGGCTGCTCTGGATCTAAAAATTCAATCATTCTTTTAATAAGTTCAAATTCTAAATGGCCAAAATTGTAAGTTTCAACTTCTGGCGGGTTATTTTTATGACTACAAAAAATACAATTCAATTTACAAATTGAAGTTATTGGTAAAATATTATCTTCTTTAACTGTTTTAAAAATTATTTCTTCTCTAGTTCTTTTGTTTTTCATAATTAGACCACCTACAATTTTAAAGCCGGATCAGCACTAATACTTAAAGGTGCAAAATCCCGATCAAGATATTGATAATAGGCAACTGCGCCAATCATTGCAGCATTATCAGTACATAACTCCAGAGGAGGATAATATAATTTGAGCTTGTGTTTGGCAAGTCTTTGGCCTATCACCTCTCTAAGGCGTTGATTAGCTGCTACTCCACCTGAAAGAACAACACTCTGAACTTGATATTCTTTTACGGCTTTAATCAGATTAGAAGCTAGACTATCAACAACTGCTTCTTGAAAACTTGCAGCTAAGTCATTTTTGTCAATTTCATTTCCACGCTGTTCTTCATTATTTACATGATTCATAACGGCAGTTTTTAGGCCACTGAAACTAAAATTATAACTATCTCCTAAATCAGCTCGGGGAAAATCTATTGCCTCTTTATTACCAGCAAGAGCTGCTTTTTCTATAGCAGGTCCACCTGGATAACCAAGCCCCATAAATCTAGATATTTTATCAAAAGCCTCACCTGCAGCATCATCGATTGTTCTCCCTAAAATTTTATAACCTCTTAGATTTTCAAAATATAATAAATCTGTATGTCCACCTGAAATTGTTAAACAAAGCAGAGGTTTTTTAATATCGGGATTTTCAATAAAGTTTGCATAAATATGACCAGCAATATGATTAACACCAATTAGAGGAATGTTTAATGATAAAGAAATAGTCTTAGCAGCGGTTAAAGTAACTAAAAGCCCTCCAACTAGTCCTGGGCCATAAGTAGACGCTACAGCATCTAAGTCTTCAAAGCCAATTCCTGCTTCCTCTAAAGCCTGATCAATTACCGGCAATAATAATTCCAGATGCTTTCGAGAAGCTATTTCTGGTACTACCCCACCAAATTTTTTATGAAGATCTACCTGTGAAGACACAACATTTGACAATACCTCTAGTCCATTTTTATTAATTGAAGCAGCTGTCTCATCACAGGAACTTTCAAGTGCCAATATATAAATATCTTCTTTTTCATCTTTAATTCTATCTTCAAACTCCACTTTTTCCACTCCCATATCAATTATTGCTATATTTTTGCTGCCAATCTATTTCTGCCTGTGGCTTTTTTAGATAAGCTGGTTTTAACTCATAAATATTATCTTCCTGACCTAAACTTATATAATCTCTGCCAAGACGAGCTAAAACAGCTGCTCTTGGTATATTTTTTTCCGACGCACATTTATTTATAATGAATTTATTTTCTTTTAAAACTTCACTAACCTCTGTTGTTTTTTCACCGATAACAGTAATTTCTTCTTTCTTAAAATTATTTAATAAATCTGGCATTTCAGAAATTTGGGCACTGGCTGCCCCTAATATCTTTTCTGGTAAATAATTATTATTTTCAAAGTTAGATTTATAAAAAGAATAATATATTCTTTGACGTCTGGCATCCAACATCGAGAGTATATAGTTTGATTCAACTCCGGCTGCCATTATTTCTAAAGTAGATATTCCTTTAACAGGTATCTGAAAAATTCTACCCAATATTTTTGCTGTAGTGATTCCGATTCTTAAGCCAGTAAAAGACCCCGGTCCAATTGAAACTGCAGCAGCTTCTAAGTCTGTTGGCTTAATTTCTAACAGAGAAAATATTTGTTCTATCAAGGGTAGTAATTTTTCACTGTGCTTTCTTTTTAGACTTAAATTATATTCACCTTTAAGTTGATCATCTTCCATTAATGCCAGTCCTAAATTATCGGTAGAAGTATCAATCCCTAAAATTAACATTCTTGATTCAACCTTTCTATCAATAAGCTGCTCATCTTTCCTTCACCGCGAACAGTTATTTCCCTTTGATTATCTGATAGTTTTTCTATATTTATAAAAATAAAATCAGCCGGAATTAAAGATAAAGCCAGTTCCGGCCATTCTATAAAGATAACTGCTTCTCTATTTAAATAATCTTCAAAACCTATTTCTAATAGTTCTTCACTTCGATCCAAACGATAAAGATCCATATGGATAATTTCTACTTGAGCCTGATATTCCTGAACTAGATTAAAAGTAGGACTTGTTACGTCCCCTTGATAACCTAAAGCAGAAACTGCTGCTTTGGTAATTAATGTTTTACCCGTACCGAGATCACCATTTAATAATATTAAAGCAGGAACATTGATAAGCTCTGCTAATTTCTTGCCAAAAGCAATAGTCTCAGCTGGTGAGTTTGAAATAATCGAATATTTTTTATCCATCTATCGCCCCAGCTCCTCAGAACGCTCAGCTGCTTTTTGAACAGCATTAATTACAGCAGATCTAAAAGCTTTATTTTCAAGTTCTGCAACACCAGCAATAGTAGTTCCAGCAGGTGAACAAACCATATCCTTTAATGCTGCAGGATGAATGTCAGAACTTAAAACCATCTCTGCTCCACCTTTTACGGTTTGAGCTGCCAGTTTTAAAGCAGTATCTCGAGCAAGACCTTTTAAAACACCAGCATCAGCCAGCGCTTCTATAAAAATATATACAAAAGCTGGCCCACTACCGCTGAGTCCAGTTACTGCATCCATATCACTTTCTTTAACCTCTGCGGTTTCACCTAAAGAATTAAATATTTTCTCTACAAATGCCCTTTCATCCGCTTCAACCAAATTTGAATAATAAAGAGCACTCATCCCTTCAGCAACTAAAGCTGGGGTATTAGGCATAACTCTAATAATTTTTGTATTAGCAGTAAAATATTGCGATAAAGTTCTAGTATTTACACCAGCTGCAATTGAAATTATTACTTTAGAAGCAGCAGAATTTTGAATATCTTCTAAAACAAGCTCTATTATTTGTGGTTTAACTGCCAGAATAATATAATCTGCTTTTTGTACAGCTTCTTTGTTATCATCAGTAATATTTATTTCTTTAAATTTTTCTTCTATTTCAAAGTCAGCATTTGCAAATTTTTTATCTGCAGCTATAATCTGCTCAGCTTCAAGAATATTATTCTTTAATATACCACTTAAAATAGCTTGGCCCATGTTACCCAGACCTATAATTGCTAATTTCATTTATAGTGCCTCCTCAACTTATTCTCTAATCTGTCCATCACCCATTATAATATATTTAGTAGTAGTTAACTCTTTAAGCCCCATTGGTCCTCGAGCATGCAGTTTCTGAGTACTGATTCCAGTTTCTGCTCCTAAGCCAAACTCTCCACCATCAGTAAAACGAGTTGAGGCATTAACATAAACTGCAGCTGCATCAATATCATCCAAAAATGATCTAGCAGTTGTGTAATTTTCAGTAACTATTGCTTCCGAATGTTTTGTTCCATATTTATAGATATGCTCTACCGCTTCTTGATAATCTTCCACAATTTTGACTGACATAATATAATCTAAATACTCCGCTGAATAATCTTCCTCTACAGCTTCTTTAATCTTAGGCACAATTTTTCTCGTCCGTTCACAGCCTCTTAACTCTACATTGCTTTCAGCAAAGATTCGAGCCATTTCAGGTAAGAATTCTTCTGCAATTTCTTGATCAACTAAAAGACTTTCAGCTGAATTACAGACTGCAGGTCTAGAATATTTTGCGTTAAAAGTTATTTTTTTAGCTTTAGTTAAATCTGCATCTTTGTTTACATAAACATGACAATTGCCAACACCTGTTTCGATTACAGGCACTTTAGATTCGTTAACCACTTTTTGAATCAATCCTGCTCCACCTCGAGGAATTAAAACATCTAGATAATCATTTAGAGTAAACAAGATGTCTACAGCTTTACGATCAGTTGTAGAGATCAACTGCACACATTCTATGGGGAGTCCAGATTCTCGAAGGCCATCTTGAATAATGTTAGTTAAAATTTGATTTGAATTGAAAGCATTTGAGCCACCACGTAAAATAACAGTATTTCCAGACTTTAAGCATAAACCAGCAACATCAACTGTAACATTTGGTCTAGCTTCATAAATAATCCCAATAACCCCAAGCGGAACTCTAATTTTGCCTATCTGTAAACCATTAGGTCTCTTCCACATCTCAGGTACTTCACCAATTGGATCATCTTGAGAGGCAACTTCTCTTAGTCCCTGGGCCATCCCTTTAATCCTTGCTTCCGTTAGTTGAAGCCTATCTAATAAAGCGCGACTCAAATCATTTTCTCTACCCTGATGCATATCCTTTTCATTGCTTTTTAATATTTCGTCCTTTCTTTCAAGCAGTTTGTCAGCAATCAAATTTAAGGCTTTATTTTTTTCATTTGTACCAGCCTTTGCTAATTTTCGGGCTGCTTTTTTAGCTGCATCCGCCTGTGAAATCAGTTCTTCTCTAATACTCATCTTTATCTCCTCCTATAACCATATTATCTCTGTGAATAACCTCAGTCTTATTAAAATATCCAAGAATTTTTTTAATCTCATTTGAATGAGCACCTTTAATCTTTTCTATCTCATCAGAACTATAATTAACAATTCCTTTTCCAATTTCCAAAGTTCCATCACTAATAGTTACCGGGTCTCCACTATTAAATTCTCCTTCAACCTCAACAATTCCACCCGGCAGTAAACTCTTACCTCTTTTAAGCAAAGCATCGGCTGCTCCCTGATCTACTATTATTTTCCCAAGGGGTGGTAAATTGAAATTTAGCCACTGTTTTCTTTTAGAAAGTCTTTCTTTTGCCGTTAGAAAAGTTGTTCCCAAATCAAATTTTTCATTTTCAGCCATTTCGACTATTTTCAATAATGAATTTTTTTCTTTCCCAGGACCAATTATCATTACAACTCCAGAATTCACAGCAATTTTAGCAGCTTCTATTTTTGTTTCCATACCACCTGTACCAACTTTACTCCCTCTGCCACCAGCCATCTTCTCAATTTCTTCTGTTATATTTTCAACTTTTGAAATCAATTTTAAATTTTTGTTTTCAGCATTTGGATTTCCATTATAAAGACCAGAAACATCCGAAAGATTTACCAATAAATCAGCTTCTACCAAACCAGACACTCTAGCTGCTAGAGTATCATTATCTCCAACTTTAATCTCATTAGTAACTACTGTGTCATTTTCGTTAATTACCGGAATAACACCATGATCAATTAGAGTCTTTAATGTATTAAAAGCATTTAAATAACGGTTTCTATTTTCTAAATCGCTTGAAGTTATTAAAATTTGTGCACTTTTAGCTCCATATTCTCTGAAAAATTTGTTATAAATACCAACTAAAAGCCCCTGGCCAACAGCTGCACAAGCTTGCTGTTCAGGGATAGATGCAGGTTTATTAGCATAACCGAGCTCTCCCATGCCAGCTGCTATAGCTCCAGAACTAACTAATATTATCTCTCTACCTTGATTTTTTAAATCAACCAGCTGTCTGCTCAAAGCATCGATTTGGCTAAAATTAAGTTTCCCATTTTGATTGCTTAATGTACTGCTGCCGACTTTAACTACAATTCTTTTAAAATTCATTTTTAATCATCCTGCCTTTAATAGTAAAATAAAAAGCTTTTTATTCATTATATCAAATTTAGTTAAATATAAAAAGGGAAATAACCGATGAGTTATTTCCCCTACCTAATGATATATTTAATTAATTTATGCTAATTCTACTTTAAGTACTTTAGTTCCAGCTGTTACTTTACCTTTTTTTACAAGCTCTAAATTTTTAACTTTCTCCATATTAGTTATAATAACTGGAGTAGCAATAGATGGTGAATTCTCCTTAATAAAATCTAAGTCTACTTCAACAAGAGGAGTACCTACCTCAACTTTATCTCCATTTTTAACTAATTTTTCAAATCCTTCTCCATCCAATTTCACAGTATCTATACCAATATGAACTAAAATTTCTAGCCCTTTTTTGGTTTGGATACCAACTGCGTGACCTGTAGAAAAAATCTGTACAATTTCTCCGGCACATGGTGACTTAACCACATTTTCTTCTGGAGTAATAGCAAAACCATCTCCAAGCATTTTTTGAGCAAAAGCATCATCTGGCACCTGCTTCAGCTCTGTAACTTCTCCAGCAAATGGTGCTGCTAGATATTCTTCTTTTTTATTGAAAATATTAAACATTAAATCTCCTCCTCTAATTTATTATAATACATTTACTTTAGTTTTGACAACCTAATTAAATAAAGAGTGCTTTATTTACATTATACTTTTGATTTTATCTTTGAGAGCATCAGATTCTGGGCCAAAAACCACCTGTACACTACTACCAGATTTCATTACTCCAGATGCCCCTAATTTTTTCAACTCTTTTTCGTCCACAACTGTATTATCTACAACTTCTAATCTTAATCTTGTTATACAGGCATCTACACTTTCTAAGTTTTCAGCACCACCTAAAGCAGCTAAAACATTTGCTGCTCTCTGATCTTTACTAACAGGTGTTTCTGCCTCTGATTCTTGAGCATCACTACCTCTTCCAGGAGTTTCAAAGTTGAAAAGTGGAATGGTAAAATAGAAAACTGTAAAATATAAAACTGCCATTATAGGACCAACAACTAACCAGAACATCATTGGATTACCTAAATTTGATAAACTTAATACATAATCAATAGCACTAGCTGAAAAAGTATAGCCAATTCTAATATTAAAGTAATTTGTTAAAAGTCCGGAAATAAATCCACCTACCACATGAAATAAATATAGTGGTGGCGCTACAAAAATGAATAAAAATTCAATTGGTTCAGTGATTCCTGTTAAAAATGAAGTGATTGCAGCTGTTGTTAGCATACCAGCAACTTTAACCTTGTTTTTAGCTCTTAAATACATTGCAAGACAAGCAGATGGAAGCGCAAATAACATTAGCGGAAATTCAGCTGCCATAAAACGTCCTGCAGTTGGATCTCCAGCAAAAAATCTAGCAGTTTCACCTCTCAGAACCTGACCTGCTTCTGTAGTAAAACGACCGAATTCATATAAAAATGGTGGATAGTAAACATGATGCAAACCAACAGGTATTAAAGCTCTCTTTCCGGCAGCATATAAAGCTGGCCCAATAGATGAATTCATTGCAAAGCGAGCAAATTCATTAATTTGAATCTGAATTGGAGGCCAGATAAAAGATAAAAGAACTCCTGCTAAAACAGAACTAGCAGCTGTAACTATAGGAACTAATCTTTTTCCTGCAAAAAATCCTAAATATGGGGGAAGTTCAGTACTATGAAACTTCTTATACATCTGTGAAGCAATTATTCCGACAATAATACCTCCAAAAACCCCTGTGTTAATTGCTTCAACACTACCTCCGGTCTTTTCAGAGATATTTATGATGCCTGCCATAACATCAAGTACTTTTGCATATACTGTGAAACCAACTCCAGCAGCTAAAGCAGCAACTGCATCTCCAGCAAAACCAATTGCTACACCTAGGGCAAAAATAAGCGGTAATTGCTCAAAAATTGCAATCCCACTATTAAACATTACATCACCGACATCATAAATTAAACCACTTTGTTCCTGCAGCAATCTTCCGACTGCCACTAAAATACCAGCAGCAGGCAATACTGAAACTGGTGTCATTAAAGCCTTACCAACCTTTTGTAATTTCTTAAAACCTTTCATTTTAAAATTCCTCCTTGTTTATTATAATGATATTATAAAAGATATATATAATAGAAAAAGCCGATTAGATAGAAATGTATTTTTACTCATTCTATCTAATCGGCTTTTGCCTGATCTAACAGTAACACGCCAAATTAAACTATTTATTTGTATTTAATTTTATAATTCTAAATCTCTTTTTAACCGCTGAAGATGTAAAGCTAAATATCCTTTTTCAGCTTCAGGAACCTTAGAATCAAATTTCTCTTCAATTATTTTCGCAAGTTTTTTTGCTATTTCAAAAGAAAAGCTAAAATTTTCTTTTATATTTTCTAAAAGCGGGTTAGGATTTGAAGAATTTGTTTCAATTCTTTCAAGAGCAAAACGCAAATGATTGACTAAACGTGCGTAGTTTAAGCTTTCATAACTTAATTGCCGCCCTAACTCATTTTCAACCTCTGTTACCAATTCTTTAATTACTGTGGTGTTTTTTAAAGTTTTTGAAATACCTTTTTCATTTCTGGCTCCATGAATATGAAATGTTATAAATCCTATTTCACTTTCTGGAATTTCCAGTTCAAATCGTTCAGATAGCATTTGCACAGCTTTTTCTGCCAATCTATATTCTTCATTATAAAGAGTTCTTGTTTCTGCCAGAAAAGGATTTGCTACTTCTATACCATCTTGAATCCTTTTTAAAGAAAAAGCAATATGATCGGTAAGACCAATTCGAATATGCTGATTCAATTCTTCTCCTAATTCTGAACTAACCATTGCTATTATTTCTTCAGTTACTCCAATTACTTTACTGTCAACCTCTTCTAATAGTTGAATATAATTTTCTCTTTTTTCTCCTTTAATAGGAGAAAACTCCTTATCTATTTTAAGTTCAGTTCTAAGAACCTTATCTCCTGCTTTACGAGAAAAACCAATACCTTTACCAACAAAGATTAATTCACCGGCAGCAGAATTTTTTTCAGCCAGAATAACATTATTATTAAATATTTTTTTTATAACATATTTTTCAGCTTCAGCCATATAAGCCTCCTCCAAAGAAAAAAAGAGATACATATTACTGGCAAAATTAATTTAAAATAATAAAATCCAGAAAAAGATATATAAATTAATTAAAAATATCCCCCTCTAGATTATGCCTGATTTAACAGTTACACTCTAAAAATTATTCATTTCTTTTATAATAACAGTATTTATCAACTATTTCAAGTATTTTTAAATAAAAATTCCAACTAGGTGATTTAAACTCAAAATATTAATTTTCAGAAATCAAGTTTAATTAAATCTACTAACTAGTTTACTTTACCTATTAATTGAAAGAGCCATTCGGCGATAGCTATGTCTTCTGCCTCTAATTGTTTTAGATAAGCTTAGAATGTTTTCAGGCAACGCTATCCCCCCATAACCTGCATCTCCAATATGTTGGATATCTGCTCCAGCCATTTTACTCATCATAGCAATTTCTCTAATTGTCTCCGAATCAGAGCTTTCCTGTGATGTTCCAATTGCAGTTAAAGCTAATTTTCCCCGGTTATGAATCAACTTGATTATTTCTTTGAGTGAATTTAAATCAATTCCAGGTACTGTCCCCGGTGCAGGCAAAAGTATAATATCAGTACCAGCTGTAATTAAAGAATCGATGTATTTAGCCGCTAAATAATCTTCATCTATACCTGCCATATGCATTTTACCAGCAGTTATAATGATTTGATCACCAAAATTTTGATCTGCAAGTTTAACCGACTCTATTATTGCCTGATTACTAACCCCAACAGAAGGATTACCAGTAAAATTAATCATATTAAATCCTGCTCCAACAGCTCTTTCAATGTTTTCTAAAGTTGCTTTGCGGCCAGAACTTAACTTTATAAAGTCTTTTTCTAAATCATTATTTTTAGTCACTGGCTCTAAATTAATTCCTAATGGCCTGCCGCATAATCTTTTTAACTCTTTTACTATCTCAACAGCACTTTTCTTTTCTATATTTTTAAATTGAGGCTGTTTAAGATCAAATAGGTTTAATAGTAGAATATCTGCTCCAAAAGCTGCTGCTACTTCTGCATTACTTAAATCTTTGAATAACGATTCTTTTCCTATTACTTCTGAAATAATAGTTCTTCCTTCTGATAATTTTATTGACTGCAGTAATTCTGACTTATCATAATTTAAAAGTTCAGATGAAGTAGAACTTAAAAGCCTTTTGACCATGATTTATCCCTACTTTCTATTTTAAAAAAGTTTATTCAAAAAAAGCCGGAGTTTTAACTCCGGCTGCTTATTTAACTCATAAAAACACCAATTTTATCTATTCTTCCATCACTTCTAATTCCTGCTTAATATCATCAGCAATCATTTCAGCTTTAGTTCCAACTACAACTTGAGCATTATTTTCATTTGCCGTTAAAACTCCAGTAGCTCCAAGATCTTTAAGAGCCTTTTCATCAATTTCAGCTGTATCTACTAGTTCAAGCCTTAATCTAGTGATACAGGACTCTATACTTTTAATATTATCTTTACCACCAAGTGCCTCGATATAAGCTCTGGGTTTATTTTTGCCAGAACTTTTGCTTTTTGATGAACTCTGCTTTTTTTGCTGTGAATCAGGCATTACACTATGATCAGAGCCAGCCGCTTCTTCTTCTAAACGACCAGGAGTTGGGATGTCAAATTTCTCAATTGCAAAACGGAATAAGAAATAATAAACTGCAAAAAATGCAATTCCCAGCGGAATAATCATTATTGGCCGGGTGGCAAGTCCATAATTTAGGAAATAATCAATCGCCCCCGCTGAAAATCCAAAACCATGTTGAATCCCAAGAATATAAGTTGCTACCAATGATAAACCAGTTAAAATTGCATGAATTACATATAATACTGGGGCCAAAAACATAAATGAAAATTCAATTGGCTCTGTTATTCCAGTTAAGAATGAAGTTAGTCCAACACTTAAAAAGATACCAGAAACTGATGCTTTATTTTCAGGTTTTGCAGCATGATACATTGCTAGTGCTGCTGCTGGTAAACCAAACATCATCATTGGGAAAAATCCTGACATGAAAAATCCTGCAGATGGATCACCGGCAAAGAAACGGGAAAGATCACCAGTTACAACTTCTCCAGCCGCAGTTGTAAACTCCCCAAATACAAACCAGATAAAACTATTTATAACATGATGAAGTCCAAGTGGAATTAATAGACGGTTTAAAACTCCATATACAAATACTCCTACAGCACCGGCATCAATAATCCACTGACCTGCAAGCTGAATTGCATCTTGAATTGGAGGCCAAATAAAACCAAAAATACCGGCTAAAACTACTGCTGCTGCTCCAGTAACAATAGGTACAAAGCGGCGACCACCAAAAAACCCTAAAAAATCTGGTAATTGAATATCATGATATCGATTATAAAGTGCACCAGCTGTTAAACCACCGATAATTCCAGCCAATACTCCCATATTAATATCCGAATTAATTGCTTGAGTTCCATTTGTTATTACAAGATAACCTACTGCACCCGCTAAGCCAGCAGATCCTGAGCTATCATGAGCTATTCCAACTGCAACCCCAATACCAAATAATAAAGCCAGATTATCAAAGATTGCAGAACCAGCAGCCATTACAAATGGAATATCAAAAACATCACCAGCACCAAGTCTAAGTAACAAGGCAGCCGCAGGTAAAACGGCTATTGGAAGCATCAAAGATTTACCTATACGCTGTAATTGAGAAAACACTTTCTTCAATTAAATCACCTTCCCTGTTTTTAAAATTGAGTTTAAATATTCTCATGGCCTCTTCCAATCTTCGACTTATCCCTCCTTGTTTAATTTTTTGAATATTTAGTCTATCTTTAATTATACTTAGTTAAGGTTTTTTTGTCAAGATAAGCTACAATATCCAGTCATTTCTATCAAAATCAAGAAAAGCCGTCCTATTGCAACAGGACGGCTTTAGCTAATATTATTTAATTTTAAGCTATTATACTATATCTATTTCTTAATTTTTAGGTCTTGCTTTATATTTTGTGTGTAGAAGGTGATGTGATTCTCCACCTAAAGGTTCACCTAAGAATTCCTCATATAATTTGAGGATTTGAGGATTTTCATGTGATTTTCTAATCTTACTTGCATTATCAATATTTGCTAATGCTTGGCCTCGTTTATCCTTCTTTTCATCTGTAGCTGGACGGGGCTGACCACCACCACCAACACAACCATGAGGACAGGCCATGATTTCAATAAAATCTAAATCAGATTCACCTGCTCTAACTTTTTCTAAAAGTTTTTGTGCATTAGCAAAACCATTAGCAATACCAACCTTGACAACTCTATCTCCAATTCTTACCTCGGCCTGATTAATACCTCTAAAGCCTAAATTAAGTCTCTCTAACGGTTCACCAGTAAGTTTTTCTTTTACCGATCTAACAGCAGCTTCTGCGACTCCACCAGTAGTACCGAAAATAGAACCTGCACCAGTTGAAACCCCCATTAATTCATCAAAATCTTCATCTGGAAGCGAAGTAAAGTCTATACCCATTTCTTTGATCATCCGAGCAAATTCTCTGGTAGTTAAAACAGCATCTGTATCTTTAAAATCAGACCCATTAATTTCTTCCCTATCTTTTTCGAATTTTTTAGCTGTACAGGGCATTATCGCTACTGTATATATTTTTTCTGGGTCAACACCAGTCTGTTCTGGATAATAAGTTTTACTTAAAGCAGAAAACATCTGCATTGGTGATTTCGCGGATGATAAATGTTTAAGCAGATCAGGAAAATTATGTTCAGCACCTTTTACCCAACCTGGACAGCAGGAAGTAATATGCGGTAATTCTCCTTCTCCATTCAATTTCTTTAAGAATTCACTACCTTCTTCTAAGATAGTCAGATCGGCTGCAAAATCAGTTGAAAATACCTGATCAAAACCAAATCTTCTTAATGCTGCAACCATTTTACCAGTAACAATTGTTCCTGTTTCCATACCAAATTCTTCACCTAAAGTTGCCTGGATGGAAGGCGCGGTCTGGACTAAAACATGTTTATCATCATCTTCAAGAGCAGCCCAAACTTTATCTATTTCACTAAATTCAGTAATTGCTCCAACCGGACAAACTGTTGCACACTGCCCACAATTAACACAGTTAATTTCTGCCTGTGGTAAATCAAAAGCAGTAGTTACTATTGAATTAAAACCTCGATCAGTAAACTGCAGAGCAGAAACTCCCTGAACTTCTTCACAAATACGTACACAGCGGCCGCAAAGAATACATTTATTTGGGTCTCTCTTTAAAGCTGGGCCTACTGTATCTAATTCATATTCACTTTGCTCTCCAGCAAATTTTGCCACATCTTCAGATTTAATACCCAGTTCATAAGTCAAATCCTGCAATTCACAGTGGCCATTACGGTCACAACCAAGACAGTCATTAGGGTGATTTGCAAGCAGTAATTCTACATTTCTTCTTCTGGCCTTTCTGGCTTTCATACTTCTGGTATTAATTGACATTCCATCCCTAACAGGTGTAGCACAGGAAGCCAATAAATTCCCACTTTCTTCATCTTCAACCACACAAACCCTACAGGCTCCATGCAGACTTAAATCAGGATGATAACATAAAATAGGAATGTTTATACCAATCTTTTTTGCTGCTTCTAATAAAGTACTATCTTCTTCAACTTCTACAGTCTGTTCATCTATTGTTAATTTAACTTTGCTCATTAATTTCCCTCCTATTATAAGAGTTTATCCCTGTGAAATTGCATCTACAGGACATTCTGGTTCACAAGCTCCACAGGCAATACAAACATCAGGATCTATTGTAAATGGATTCTTAATTTCTCCACTAATTGCATCTACAGGACACACTTTAGCACATTTACTACAACCAATACAGGCTTCTTCATCAATTACATAAGCACTGGCTAAATCAGTACAAGCACCAGCGGGACAGTTATGATCATGGATATGTGCTTCATATTCATCACGGAAATATCTGATTGTACTTATTACAGGATTAGGCGCTGACTGACCCAGACCACAAAGAGAAGTACTTTTTATGTGTTCTCCTAATTCTAATAATAATTCAATATCACCGTCTTTACCTTCACCTTCGGTAATTCTTGTTAATATTTCTAACATTCTTTTTGTACCTTCACGGCAGGGTGTACATTTACCACAAGATTCACTCTGGGTAAAATTCAAGAAGAATTTAGCTACATCTACCATACATGAATCCTCATCCATAACAACCATACCACCGGAACCCATCATAGTTCCAGCATCAAGTAGTGAATCATAATCAATTGGAAGATCTAAATAATCTTCTGGTAGACAGCCACCTGAAGGGCCTCCAGTTTGAACAGCTTTAAACTTTTTGCCTTCTCCTAAGCCACCACCAATTTCGAAAATAACTTCATTTAGAGTTGTACCCATAGGTACTTCAACTAAACCAGTATTATTGATTTTTCCAGTTAAAGCAAAAACTTTTGTACCTGAACTTCCTTCTGTACCAATAGCTGAAAAGTTTTCTGCACCCTCAGTTATAATATATGGTATGTTGGCATATGTCTCTACATTATTAATATTGGTTGGCTTACCCCATAAACCTCTTACTGCTGGATAAGGAGGTCTTGGTGTAGGCATACCTCTTTTACCTTCAATAGAGTTCATTAAAGCAGTTTCCTCACCACATACAAAGGCTCCAGCTCCTTTTTTGATATGTAGTTTGAAATTAAAACCGCTGCTGAAAATATCTTCACCTAATAAACCATATTCTTCAGCATCTTCTATTGCTTTTTGCAGACGTTTAATCGCAAGTGGATATTCTGCTCGTACATATACATATCCCTCATCTGCTCCAATAGCATAGGCTCCAACCAGCATACCTTCTATTATTCTATGTGGATCTCCTTCTAAAATACTACGGTCCATAAAAGCACCCGGATCACCCTCATCAGCATTACAAATTAAATATTTTTTATCACTTTCGGAGTTTTTAGCAAACTGCCATTTTAATCCAGTTGGAAAACCTCCACCACCGCGGCCGCGAAGTCCAGAATCTTTTACAGTATCTACTACTTCTTGAGGTTCCATTTCACTTAGGGCTTTACCTGCAGCTTCATATCCTCCAAGAGCAATATATTCGTTAATATCTTCTGGATCAATTTGACCACAATTGGCTAAAGCAATCCGCTGCTGTTTTTTGTAAAAATCAATATCCTGATAAGATGGAATATTTTTTTCAGTCATTGGCTCTTTAAAAAGTAATCTTTCTACAGTTCTACCTTTTAGTAGGTGTTCTTCCACTATCTCTGCAACATCATCTGATTCTAACTCACAGTAAAATACACCTTCTGGATATACTATCATTATTGGACCTTTTTCACAAAATCCATGACATCCAGTTTCTACAATTTTTATTTCATTACTTAAATCATTTGCAGCTAATTCCTCTTCTAAAGACTCTTTTATAGTCTTAGCTCCAGATGATACACATCCTGTTCCTGTACATATTAAGACATGGGAACGATAAATAGTATCCTTCATTTACAAGTGCCTCCTTTATTATTGTTATTAATGTCTGGCTATTACTAAATCTGTAACTACATTACCATTAACTACATGTTCTGAAATTATTTTTTGTACGTCAGCTTTACTTAAGTTTCCATAAGTAATTTTCTCTTTACCAGGAAGTTTAACATCAATTAAAGGTTCTTTTTCACACATGCCAATACATCCTGTTTGAGTAACTCTAACATCCAGATCACGTTTTTCAACTTCTGCTAATACTGCTTTCAAAATATCTCTAGCACCCGCTGCAATACCACAGGTTCCCATACCTACAATTATTTCAGCTCTTGTTCCCTGATCACGCTTTTTCATTTCCTTTTGAACTTTATTTCTCAGTTCTTTTAATTCGCTTAAAGATTTCATTAAAAAGCTTCACCTCCACGGATTTCTTCTAAATTTTCTCCAATATATTCCCTAATCCAGGCAGTAACCTGTCTAGACTGAATAGATACATCATCTAATTCAGATTTAATTTCTCTGCTATCAAAATTAAAACTATTATCTTTATATTGATGTTGATAAACAATATCTACTTCTTCTCCATTTGCAGCTATAAAATTACTTAAAGTAGTTGTAATATCACCTAATGGGGCTCGATCAATATGATTATATTCAAAATCTACTTCAACCTCTGTTCCTTCTCCAATTTGGGACTTTATTTCTAAACCTCCACCACAACTTTCAGCAGCTGATTTAAATAAAGAAATACCAAGCCCTACATCCCTAGTTGTTCTTGAAGTTATAAAAGGATCATCGATTTTCTCTAATTTCTCTCTACTTATTCCACTACCATTATCTTCAATAATAATTTTAAGTAGATTAGAATCAGGCTTTTCCAAAATCTCTATTTTAATCAGATCGGAATTTGCTCGACGAGAATTTTCAATAATATCTAAAATATGAAGAGATAGTTCTCTCATTTTACTGATACTTTGCCATTATTTCTGGAATTTTTTCAGGAGTCAATCGACCATGAGTATCATCATTAATCATAATAACTGGTGCCAAACCACAAGCTCCAATACAAGCCACCGATTCAAGTGTAAATTCTAAATCATCAGTTGTTTCGCCAGCTTCAATTCCTAATTCATCTTTAATTGCGTCTAAGATTGCGCCTCCACCACGAACATGACAGGCGGTTCCCATACAAACTCTAATTATATTATTACCTCTTGGTTCCTGATGGAACTGGCTGTAAAATGTTACAACTCCATAAACCTGACTTAGCGATAGATTTAAGCCCAGTGCTATTTCTTTCATTACTTCTTCTGGTAAATAACCATACTCTTCCTGAGCTTCCTGTAAAACAGGAATTAAATATCTTTCTTTTTTTTCATACCTTGATAAAATTTCATTTAATGGTTCTAAATATTCATCTAATTTTTCCTTTGTCATTTCTGCCATCAATAATTACCTCCTTGAAAATTAAGTTTTAATAAGTTCAATTTTTCTACCTTCTTTTTTCTCTACAGCTTTTTTGAATTCTGAAAAAGAAAAATTTTTAACTATGAGATTTTGATATGCTTTAATCTCTTTAAGATAATGACTATCCGAGTTCTGCATAAACTGGAATTCTTTAAACTGAGGAAATTTTTTTAAAATAGCTTTTGGATTGGTATTTTTGGATATCTCAACTGTAATAAAATCTAATTCAGGTGGTATAAATCCTAGTTGAGAAATAATACTATGTTTTCTATCCAAATGAGAAGGTACAACTAAACCACCCAATTTTTTAACCTTCTCCACACATTTTTCTAAGCTTAAATCCACAGAAGCTGCAAGCAGAGTATTTATTTTAGATTGATAATCATCATTATAATCACATTTGATTTGAGGTCCAAAAAAATCTTCATCATTTTCTTGATCAGAAAGATTATTATATATAATTTCCTGCCAATTTAAAAGGCTTTTTATGTCAGGAAAATAACATAAAATATGAATTTCTTCTTTTGTTTCAGCCTCCATAGCAGGAATAATCTCCAAATTATTTTTTTTAGCAAAATACTTAAAAACTTCTACATTTTCAGCACTATTATGATCTGTCAGAGCTAATACATCTATCCCTTCTTTTTTAGCTTTTTTTATTATCTCAGCCGGGGTCATTACCAAATCACCACAGGGAGATAAAACAGAATGAAGATGAAGATCAGCTTTTAATTTAATCATTTATATTTTGCTTTCACAAAATTTACAGGCCAGAGCATAGCTTTTCTTTTTTGCTTTCAAAAGATTAACTCCTTTTTGACAGGCCCGCTGAACAGCATTTTTTTCATATTCAAAATCCTCAACTAATATAACAGCTGAAAGTTCTACTAATAAAGCTACTGCAACAACATTTTGATGCCCTTGTACTGTTAACCAAAGATTATCTTTTTCTGCTCTTGCCATCACATTACTTAATAAATCTCCAATATAAACACCATCAATTTCTTTCTCTAAACTAGGTCCAGCAACTATTTCTAAATCAAATAAATCAACTAATTCCTTAACTGTCATCTGATTCCTCCTTTTTAGATCCCATTACAGGCGGAAGTTCATTTGCCAAGTTTGAAAGATCATCTGCCATTTTACCTAACTGCTGCCTTAACATAAAAATACAATCAGATCTATTGGCACGTCCATTAACTATATCTTCTGCAAATGTTTTACAGTCCGGCGCCCCACAAGCTGCACAATCCAAACCAGGTAAAATTCCAATTTCTTTCTGCAGCTGTTCTAATTTTTCCATTGCTTTTTTGAAATCATCATCAAGTTTGGAAAGATTATCAGCAATAATTTCATCTGGGAGAGCGAAATTATAAAAATCATCATCAGTTTTATTTATATCTAATTTTTCACTTTGAGAAACTTCTTTAATCTTTTTTAGACGCTGTTCTAAATTAAATCTTGCCTGAAAAGGATTAATCACATTTAATACTCCACCAATACAGCCTTCAACACAAGAAGTGAGTTCAAAATATTTAACTGATTCTGCAATATTATTTCTTTCAATTTCATTTAATAATTTTTTAACTTCTCTAATCCCTGAAACACTTAAAGTGTTTATATCTTGCCAGGATTTTAAAATGTTTTGTTCTCCACCTTCACTTCCCCAAACTGTAGCTAATGTTATTAATTCATTTTCGTCTTCATCAATTTCAATATCGGATAGCGAATTATAAATTTTTTTGTATATATTTTCAACCCCGATTGCTCCAGTTAAAAAACTTTTTTCCTGACCGATAGCTCTTTCTACGGTGGTTAATTTAGCTGGACATGGAGTTAAAAAGAAGATGTCAGCTTCTATATCTTTTTCTTCTTTAAATTTTCTTTCAAGTCTTTCAGCTATTAATTCTACTGGAGATTTTAGTGGTATTAACATTTCAATTAAATCGGGGAATTGCAGTTTAATTAACCTTACAATTACTGGACAGGAAGTAGAGATATAACTACCAGAATTTTCATTTAAAAAATCAAGTGTTTTACGTGATAAAGCAGCTGCTGCATCTGCTACATCAAATACAGCTTCAAAACCCAAGTTTAAAATCGCCTTTTTAATTTTTTGTGCAGATATATTTTCATTAAATTGGCTGTAGAAACTTGGAGGTATTAATAAAATAGGATAGTTAGATTTGACAATTTCCTTCAGTTCATCTGTTTTAGTATACTTAGCATGATACTCACAAGCCCTTATACATTCTGCACAATCTATGCATAAATCTTCTTTAATCCAGGCTTTTCCCTGATGTACTCTTATTGCTTTTGTAGGACAACCTTTAACACAATTTGTACATCCTTCACACTTTTCTTCTTTTAACAGCACAGAATGCTTTTTGGTCATTATTAACCTCCTACAAAATTTATCAGTATTAACTTGCTAATTTTATAATTACTTTAACATGTGTTCCATTTTCTGAAGAAGATTTTACATCAATCTGGTCTGCATATCTTTTAACATTGACTAAACCCATTCCAGCTCCAAATCCCATTTCTCGAATTTCATCACTAGCAGTAGAAAATCCTGCTGTAAAAGCTTTATCAAGGTCTTCTATACCAGGTCCTTCATCATCAACTCTTATTTCAAGTTCATCTTCAGAAATAAAAGCCGTGATTTCCCCTCCAAGAGAGTGAATTACAACATTCATTTCTAATTCATAGGTAATAATTGCTGTTTTACGAACAATCTTTGCTGAAACTCCTAATTTGCGTAAAACATTTTTTAAATTGCTGGAGGCCTCTCCCCCACTTTGAAAATCAAAACTCTCAATTCCTTTATTTAATATTTGCTGTTTTTGCAAAGGCAAAATCAACTCCTGAAAAATTATTTGGAGGTTTCTTCTATATAATTCATCGCTTCTGGTCCAATTCCATTTTGATATAAAAGACCACACGATTCAAATAAAGATTTTTCTGTAGAATAAAGACAAATATTTAATTGATTTGCTAAAGATATTGTCTCAACTTGAGGCTTTTTCCCTCTAACAAATACAATCACTTTAATTTCAACCATCTCAGCTGTGCGAACAACTTGGGGGTTTGTTAAACCAGTAAGAAGTAGTGTTTTTTGATTTGAAAATGCTAATACATCACTCATTAAATCTGCGCCACAAGCATTTTTAATCTCAAGATCTTCTCCACAGGCATTTTTAATCTCATGATCATCCATTATTCCACAGTCTTCAAAAATAGTTTCTGTTTTTAGAAGAGTTTTCACAGTTTTAAGTTTCATTTTTAACCTCCATACTTAATAATAACTTATTCTTTCTATTTTTGCAATCTGTTAAATATTCCCACAAATAGAATATAGTGATAAAATTCACTTTAGTTCATAAAAAATTACATATTAAAAGTATATGATATTATTTTCACACTGTCAAGAAAAGAAATATCTAATTCTCATTTTATAATAATTACTATAAATCTATTAAACCTAAACTGATTTCTATTGACTGATTAACATCTTCTATTACATCTTCACCCAAATGTGCTATATGACGCTGCAATCTTTTTTTATCAAGTGTTCTAATTTGTTCTAATAGAACAACTGAATCTTTATCTAAATTAGTATAACCAGCAGGTATTTCAACATGAGTGGGCAACTTAGCTTTGTTAATTCTAGAAGTAATCGCTGCAACAATAACGGTAGGACTGTATTTATTACCAATATCGTTTTGAATAACAAGTACTGGTCTAACCCCACCCTGTTCAGAACCTACGACTGGGTTTAAATTTGCGTAAAAAACATCACCCCTTTTTACTTTCAATTTTTTCACACTCCACCAGTCTTTGCTCATAACATAAATAAGAATAACATTCACTTGATAATCCTTCATCAGCTAACTGCTGATTAAGACCGGCCATTTTTTTATATCCATCACGTAGATGATTACGAACTTCTTCTTTTTTCATTTCTTTTAAATAAAATTTTATTGCCTGATTCAAAAAATCATTTTGCTTTTGATTATTATTTTTACAATATCGCTCCATTTCTTCCAATAAACATTCTGAAATTTCAATGCTTACTTTCTTTTTTTCTGTCAACAGACCCACCTCCACTGTTTGTAGACTGTCTTTATTATACCATTTACTTTAAAATATTCAATTGTAATTATTGTTATTCTTTAAAAAGAAGAAAAAAGATGAGACTAATTAGCCCCATCCTTAAGTAGAGAAAGATTTTGAATAAGATCATCATTTATTGCAGACATTTTTTCATAGCCTCTGACCATTCTTCTGGCAATTTCTTCTTTTTCAGTTTTACTAAAAGTTTTCTTTCGGCGCAGTCTCTCCACTTTATGAACACCTCATTCTAAAATGATTTTGAAACAATTTCAGACAATCTAATTATATCTCAAATACAATGAAGTGTCAATTTAAATATTACTCTAGATTGCTGATATTACAGGATTTAGTTTAATTTTTATAGCTTTGTAAAACTCTTTAATTAATTATAATATTTGGATTTTTTTAATTTTATTAAATAAAAACTAAAGACTATAGTAAAGACCGCTTTTTTTAATATATTTTAAAAGTTTATCATAAGCATCATTTTTGGAAATTGTACTGCTATCACCAATAAAAATCATCTTTCTTTTGGCTCTACTCAAAGCCACATTCAAACGGCGAAGATCTCTTAAAAATCCTATATTACATTCATCATTGCTTCTGACAGCAGAAAAAATAATCATCTCTTTTTCTCTTCCTTGAAAAGCATCAACAGTATCTATTTCAACATCTTTAAATTTATTATGCTGATTAATTAAATCTACTTGATCTTTATAAGCAGCAATTACAGCAATGTCATCTTCATTTAATGACGATTTTATTGCTCGATCAAGTATATCCAGGACAATTTCTGATTCTACTGGATTATCATAAGAATTAGAGCCTTCAAAAGATCTTTCATTAGCTCTCATTTCTTTAGTATCTAAAAAAACAAGTGGATATTCTGACTTCAAAGACTTTGCTGTAAAACAATCTTCTTCATCTATTTTAAGACCAAGATCGCTTAACTTCTGCTCAGCTGCAGATTCAGCTGCCTTTAAACTATTATTATAAAAATATATACTAGAAAAGCCCATAATTTCCCGGTTCATTCTATATTGAATTTCAAGCAAAGAACTCATTTCTCCCGGATAAATTTCAATTAATTTTTCAAATAATGAAATACTCAATCCATTTTTAGCTGCCTCTTGATTAACTACTGTTGGAGGTAGCTGTTTGTGATCACCAATTAATATAGTTTTATTAGCTTTTAAATAGGGAATTAAAGCTGCAGGTTGAGTTGCCTGAGTAGCTTCATCAATTACACTTAAATCAAATTTTATATTTTCCAAAAGTTCAGATCCTGCTGTAATATTAGTTGTACAAATAATATCAGCTTCATCCAGCAATTCTCTTACTGCTTTATTCTCCAGCCTCTCAATTTCTTTAAAATATTTATCTATTTTTTCTTGAAGTTCCAGCCACTCTGCCATTTCTTCGATAACTTCGGGGCTAATCCCTCTAACATGATGTTCCAAATCTTTTTCTGCATAATTTTTTATTTCTTGATCTGAAAGACCTCTCCTGTATTTACCCCCAGGATAAATATATGATTCTTGTTTATTAATTAAATCTGAAACTTCATCTCTTAATTTCTCTGCTTCAAGATAATCCTGATGTTCTAATACAATTTCATCTAAAGTATGCTCACGTAATTTTTTATTAACTCTTATTGGATGACCAATTCTAATTACATTAAGACCTTTTTCAGCCAGCAGTTCTAATAGATTATCAACTGCCGTATTCGAATCTGCTGCTGCCAGTACCTTATCCCCACGTTCTACAGCCTTACTGATTAATTCTACTGCTGTTACTGTTTTGCCAGTTCCCGGCGGGCCTTGAATTAAATAAATATCCTCAGCAGCTAATGCATTTTCTACTGCTTTAATTTGAGATTCATTTAAATATTCTAGTTCTAAATCTAAACTATCTTTGATTTCAGCCTTTTTTCTACCAAGTAAAATATCTCTTTTTCTTTTCTGCATTTCATTTTCAGGGTGCTTAATTTTTTCTAAAGCAGAAAACATCCTCTGAAAACTAGTGTCATTAACAAATAAATCAAGTCTGACACCCTTATTATATATAAATTCAGGTGGATAACTTTCAAATGCAACTGTAATTGAATAAGAAGTTTTTTCTATTACTGTGCCCGTAGGATTATCAGGATGTAAAGGTTTGTTTAAACTGATCATAACTAAATCCCCAGGAGTAATCTGAGTTTCGGCTAATTTTTCCCCTTTATATTTTGAAGTAAATTTAACTAAAGGTCGATGGCCAAATGTATTACCATTATCTTTACCATGTAAATTCAATAAGCTTCTCCCTTTAGCCTGTCTTTCTCTTGGTGATAAATATTTAATTTCTAATTTATGCCTGTCAATTTCTTCCTTTCTTTCTAATTCAACAAGCCCCTTAAATTTATTATAATAATTAATAATATCCTTATCAATTAAATCATCTGGGTTTTTGGCTTCTACATGAACTTGTACTCCGCCAATCTGATTGTTATCCATTACTTCTATAATCTTAGCAGCAGATTCCCAATCAACTTCTACTTCCGCTTTCTTTCTTTTTTTATCTATATTAATTTTACCAATATCGTCGCTTCCTGTCCCAGCTTCATTTATAAAAGCACCTACTATATCACCTGGGCCAATACTTTTATCTATTTCTGTAATAACTAAAGTAACCATAATGACACCTCCAGGTCTACCTTTTTTTATTTTCTGGATCTTTGAATACTCTGGTACCTACTGTATTTTTTTGTCCTTGATATTTTCCACAATAAGGGTTATCTGCTTTATTATCCATAGAAGCAAATACAAGCTGACAAATTCTGCGATCTGCTTCTAATTTAATTGGTAATCGATTTGCATTATATAACTCTAATGTTATTTGTCCTTCAAAGCCAGGATCAACCCAGCCAGCATTCTGTATAAAAAGTCCCATTCTACCAATGGAACTTCTTCCCTCAACAAAAGCAGTTAAATTATCTGGCAGCTTTATATATTCTTTTGTAGTCGCCAACAAAAATGAATGGGGCGGAATAATGATTTCAGATCCCCTTACCTCTTCATAATTAACCTGATCATTTAAAGTCATCACAGGTAGAGAATTCTCATCTACCTTCAAAAAATCATCACCAAGTCTCATATCAACTGAAGCAGGTTGAATTTGTACATCATCTATAGGATCTATAATAAGTTCTTTATTTGCTAACATTTTTTTAATAGTTTTATCTGATAATATCATTGTGTGCTCCTTTAAATTATTTTATTGTATTTAAATATTTAAATAAATTAAAAATTGCAATTTAAGCAATAAATTTAGTTGAATTCTTTCCAAACCTTTGCTAGATTATTAATAATATCTCCTGCCATTAAAGAAAAATTACTTTCTGCTTCTGCTGCATATTCTCCTGCTCTACCATGAATATATACTGCTAAAGCTGCAGCTTCAAAACTTTTCATGTTTTGTGCTCTTAAAGCAGCCACAATCCCTGTTAGTACATCACCACTACCCGCTGTTGCCATTCCATTTGAACCACTATCATTAATATACGCTCTTCCATCTGAAGCGGCAGTGATTGTAGCAGCACCCTTTAATATTAAAGTGAGCTTGTTTTCTTTAGCAAAATCTCGCGCAATTTTTATCCGATTATTATTAATTTCTTTAATAGTTAATCCTGTTAACCTAGACATTTCTCCCGGATGGGGAGTTAATATTAATTCACCCGAATAATTTTTTAGAAGATCTAAGTCATTAATTGAATTGATAGCATCTGCATCCAGAATTAAAGGAATATTAAGTTTTTCTAAAATACTCATAATAGTGTTCTGTACTGCCGAAGTTGTTCCTAAACCAGGGCCAGCAGCCAACAAATCAATTTTTTTGGAAAACTGCATAATTTTTTCAAACGAATTTTCAGCAATTGTTCCATTTTTAGAAGGAAGAGAAATACCTACTAATTCATCTAATTGAACTGTAGTAAGAGCTTCAATTTCTTCCGCAATTAATAAATAAACTAGTCCTGAACCACTTTTTAAAGCAGCTTTAGTAGTTAAAAGCGGTGCACCTGTCATTCCCTTAGACCCTGCTAACACAGCTATTTTACCAAAATCACCTTTATGTCCATAATTTTTTCTTGCTGGAATTAATTTTTTTGCTTCTTGACTATTAAATATTTTTAAACCATCACCATTTTTTATAATTGTCTCCTGCTGAATCCCAATATTTATAATCCTAATTTCACCAGCATAATCTCTGCCTGGATATAAAAGCAAGCCCCTTTTATAAGCCGCCATCGTACCGGTGTAATCAGCTTTTAAAGCTTTACCTGCTTTCTTACCAGTCTTCCCTATAATTCCTGAAGGAATGTCCACAGCAAGGGTTAAAGGTTGATCATCTAATTTTTGATTAATTAAATTGATAATTTTTTTTATATTTCCTCTGAGTTCACCAGCAATTCCTGTTCCTAAAAGTGATTCTATAATTAAATCACTCTTATTTATTATATTCAAAAATTCTGTTTCTTTTAAATTTTCAAATTGATAATATTTAACTTTATTAAAAGATGCAAGTTCAAAGTTCTTTGCATTAACTCCTTTTAATAGCTTTTTATCTGAGCTCAATATTATTTCAGGTTGATATCCTAAATTTTTTAAAATACGCGCAGCAGCTAATCCATCCCCACCATTATTTCCTTTACCTACTAATACACTAATTTTAATATCTTTTTTTTCTTTAAAATATATTTCTTTTTCTATAATATCTAATGCTAAGTTTGCTATCCCAGAAGCAGCAGCCTCCATTAATAATATTTCAGGATAACCAGATTCAATTGTTTCTTGGTCACATTTTGTCATCATTGCTGGAGTTAAAACTTCCATTTATTTTTCTCCTTCCATAATGATCTGAGCAATACTGTACTCTTTTTCATGAGAAATAGAAATAAAAATAGAAGTCACTTTAAGTTCTTCAGCTTTTTTTGCCGTTTTATTAAACAATAAAACTTCAGGTTTGCCAAGCTCATTATTTGCAATTTCAATTTCCTGCCAATTATTATTTCTCATTCCTGTTCCTAAAGCTTTTAAAACCGCTTCTTTAGCTGCAAAGCGAGCAGCAAAAGATGAAATGGATTTCTTTTTTGCCTGACAGTATTCGATTTCTATTTCTGTATAAACCTTTTTTAAAAAATGTTCTCCATACTTATTAATTAATCTTTCAATTCTTTTATTTTTAACTATATCTACTCCAGTTCCAATAATCATAATTTTCCTTTCTACTACTTCCTGATTCTCTTTAATTTACTCTACTTTATAATTATATTAAAATTATTACTTAAATGCAAAAAAACCGAGCCCAATAAAAGGCTCGGCTAACTCTCATATTTCAAATTGTTAAGCTTTATTCTACTGTTACACTTTTAGCAAGATTTCTTGGTTGATCAATATCTTCACCACAATTTAAAGCAGTATAATATGCTAAAAGTTGTAAAGGAATAATTGCTAGTAGACCTGCAAAATCCTTATTTAAAACTGGTAGTTCTATTAAATAATCTACACTATCAGCTTCAAATTTTTGATTTTCTTCAGTAATTAAAAGAGTCTCAGCACCTCTAGCCTTAACTTCTTTTAAATTACTAAACAGTTTTGCAAAGATATCAGCTCTACTTCCAAGTGCAACTACTGGCACATTTTCTTCAACTAAAGCAAGTGTACCGTGTTTTAATTCTCCTGCTGGATAAGCTTCCGCATGAATATATGAAATTTCTTTTAATTTTAAGGCGCCTTCTAAAGCTAAGGTATAATCAGTATTACGACCAATAAAGAAAATATTTTCTTTTTGAGCATACTTATTGGCAATAATTTCAATTTGTTCTTTGCTCTGCTGACTCAGCTTTCGAATCATCTCTGGTAGTTTAATTAAATCAGAAGTATAATTAACAACAAGCTCTTCACTAATATCATCACGCTGTCTCATACCATCAATCAATAAAATGTAAAAAGCTGCTACCATATTGGTATAAGCTTTAGTTGAAGCAACAGCAATTTCAGGACCGGCTTTTAAATAAATTAGCATATCAGATTCCCTAGCTATACTGCTATCCCTAGAATTAGTTAGGGCGAGCACTGATGCTCCCTTGCTTCTAGCCAACCTTAAGGCAGCAAGTGTATCTGCTGTTTCTCCGGATTGACTGACAACAATCATTAGAGTCCTGTCATTAACAATTGGATTACGGTACCGATATTCACTTGCAACCTCCACTTCGACCGGAATTCTTAATTTATCTTCAAGTAAATATTTAGCTAGTGCTCCAGAATGATAAGCAGTACCACAGGCAACAATATGAATTTTATCGTAATTATCCAACCAATTTTCAGCCAGACCACTAGCAGTTAAGTCAATCTTCCCATCTTTTAAATTATCTTCCAATAATCTTTTTAATGACTCCGGCTGCTCATGAATTTCTTTTAACATAAAGTGATCATAGCCTTGTTTTTCAGCCATCTCTGCATCCCAGTTAATTTTTGTCTTGGTTTTATTAGCTATTAAATCACCATTGAATTTATAGATATCAACTTCATTTTTTCTAATATCAGCTATTTCTCCATCTTCCAAGATATAAAAATTATCTGTATGCTCAAGATATGCCGGAATATCGGAAGCTAAAAAATTCTCGTTTTCGCCAAGTCCAATAATTAAAGGGCTATCTTTGCGAACTGCAATAATTCTATCTTTTTCATTATGTGACATAACAGCTAACGCAAAAGATCCTTCTAAGCTTTTTACCGCTTTACTAACTGCAGTTTTTAAATCATCATCATAATACGTTGAAATTAAATGAGCGACAACTTCAGTATCAGTTTCAGATTTAAATCGATGGCCCTGTTCTATTAGTTCCTCTTTTAATTCTCTAAAGTTTTCAATAATACCATTATGCACTATTACAATTTCAGAAAAAGAATCAGTATGTGGATGTGAATTAATATCAGATGGTCTGCCGTGAGTCGCCCACCGAGTATGTCCAATTCCAGTTCCACCATAAAAAACTTCTGATTCTGCACTTGCCTTTAATTTATCTAATTTACCTTCTTTTTTAATAATTTTAACAGCTTCTTTTTCCTGAATTGCAATACCAGCTGAATCATAACCTCTGTATTCCAATTTTTTTAATCCAGAAAGAAGAATCGGTGCTGCTTTTTTTTCTCCAATATAACCAACAATTCCGCACATATATTTTCTTAACCTCCATTTTTATTTTATATTCAATTGTCAGCTGTAATTTATCCCCTTTGTTTCAGCAATTACCCACTGATTTTGAGAAATAAAATTAAGGCAAAACAGCTACTGCCTGAAGGCATCCGCCGAAAATTCGATAACCTTCTTCCTCGTCCACCTGATTAAATTACCCGCTGCAATCAGGTTCTGGCGCTTTTAACATCTAATCTTACAATCACCTCCTTAATTTTTAGGTGTTACGTCAAATATTAAATTTGTCTGATAATGAAAATTAAACAAACACAACTTTTATTTTATTATAAACTACTAATAATAGCAAATCATTAAGAATTTAGACTACTAGTTTAGCTCAGTTTTAATTACTTTAGTTAACTTTTCTTCCCATTTCTGTAGAAGTTTTTTATCCTTTCCTTCTAACATTACTCTAATTAATGGCTCTGTCCCTGAAGCTCGTACAAAAACTCTCCCATCTCCATCTATTTCAGACTTTGCTGCTTTAATTTCAGTTGAAACTTTATTATTTTTTTCCCAGCCATCTTTTTGAGTGACCTCTACATTAGCAAGGATTTGGGGCCAGTAACTCATAACTTTTTTTAATTCCGACAGTGGTTCGTTATCTTTTTTAATTATAGATGCAATTTTAGCTGCAGTTAAAATACCATCACCTGTTGTATTATATTCACTAAAAATAATATGTCCTGATTTTTCACCACCTAATTTATAATCATTTTTAAGCATTTCTGCTAAAACATAGCGATCCCCATTTTTGGTGATAACTAATTCGGCACCAACTTCTGCTAAACTTTCTTTTAAACCAAGATTACTGTATTTTGTAGTCACAACTGTTTTATTTTTTAAGTTATTTTCTTTAATCATAGCTCTAGCAGCAACAGCCATTATGTTGTCACCCTCGACGATTTCACCTTTTTCATCAATTAAAATGACTCTATCAGCATCTCCATCATGAGCAATGCCTAAATCTGCTCCAACTTCAATAACTTTTTCTGCAGCCAACTCTGGCGCTGTTGAACCACAATTAACATTTATTTCTTCACCATTAGGATGATCATTAATCACAATAATTTCAGCCCCTAAAGCTTCAAATACATAAGGTGAAGCCTGATAGGCAGCTCCATTTGCACAATCAATAACTACTTTCAAACCTTTTAAATTTTGTTCAAAACTATCTATAATAAAATTAATGTACTCATCTATCCAGTCATATTTTTCATCTACTAATCCAATTTCATTATCAATCGGATAAGGCAGTTCTTCAGAATGGTTATTAAAAATTAAATCCTCTATTTCTAATTCATCTTGATCACTTAACTTAATACCATTTTGATCAAAAAATTTAATTCCATTATCAGCAGTTGGATTATGGGATGCAGAAATCATAATTCCTCCCACTACATTTTTTGTTCTACTTAAATAACATACACCTGGGGTTGGAATAATTCCCAATCTATAAACATCTATCCCGACTGAGGTCAATCCAGCCATTAAAGCAGCCTCAAGCATATCTCCAGAGAGCCTGGTGTCTTTACCAATTATTACAATTGGTCTTTGCTGTCCAGAATTTCTACTTAAAAAATAACCTCCAATTCTTCCTAATTTAAAAGCTAACTCACCTTTTAATTCATGGTTAGCTACACCTCTTACTCCATCAGTTCCAAATAACTTCTTTTTCAAATTATCCACCTCGGTTTATTTATACTTAACTTAATTTTCTTTCTTAGTTACATTTACTAATAAATAACCTGGGTCAACTCCCATCAATCTAGCAGAACTTGGAAGTTCAACCTCAATTATTTTCATATTATCACCTGGATCAACATTACGCAAATCAACATAAGCTTTAATTTCTTCTCTGTCGACTCGAGAAAAATAAGATACATAATCAATTCTTACTACTGCTCGATCCACAGACATTGATTCCAACTGATAATTGTCTGGTAAATTTCTCGCTTCTATATCCATCAAAAATGTAGCTGCTTGATCTTCACCATAATTTAATACATTTGCAGTTTGATTACTTGCATAACCCCAGAGCAACACAGCAATGAAAAAAGCTAAAAGCAATTTTTTTTGATTTTCACTTAGAGAAAACATTTACAGATGCCTCCTCATAAAAGATTTTTCTTTTGATTTTTCAAAACTATGAGACAGTTTTTCTCGCAGCTCAGCTTTATCAAGATGACGACTCAATTGACCATCCTCAGCAACAGAAATAACTCCTGTTTCTTCAGATACAACCAAAGCAAGTGCGTCAGATTCTTCAGTGATTCCAATTGCTGCTCTATGTCTTGTTCCTAGACGAGGATTTATATCAGAACGAGTTGAAAGATTTAAAAAACAGCTGGCCGCTTTAATTTTGCCATTTTCAATAATTAAGGCTCCATCATGCAGCGGTGATTCATGCTGAAAAATACTATATAATAATTGTTTACTGATTTCTGCATTAAGTTCTATACCTGTCTCTATATAATTTTTTAAGCCAACTTTTCTTGAAATAACAATTAGAGCACCTATCTGCTGCTCAGACATTTCTGACATAGAAAGTACAATCTCGTTAATTTCTTTTGGTCCCCAATTCTGCCAGAATTGGTCTTTAAGAAAACCACCTCTACCAATTTGTTCTAAAGCTCTTCTTAATTCTGGTTGAAAAACAATTGGTAAAGCAACCATAATGATAGTTAAAAAACTATCTAAAAACCAGTTAACAGTATTTAATTCTAAAAGTTGAGCAAATAATCCAACTACAAAGATTAAGCCCAAACCTTTAATTAATTGAACTGCCCTAGTTCCTGAAATAATATTCAATAAATAATAAATAATAAATGCAATTATAAATATATCTAATAAACTTGTTAAAAGCTTCCAAGACAATTTTATCACCTCTTATTTAAATATTCGGCAAAAGACTAGCCAAAACCTGCTTATTTTTATTAATCTATTCAAAAAAATTAAATTTTAAAGGATTCCTCCATTTTTAATAGAAATATTAGAGAGGAGGTGATAATTTGAAAAACAATATTTTCTCTGACCAACGTCTAAATTATAAAGATTTTTTAATAATTATTGTAAGCTGGTACTTTATAACTTTAAGTAGTTATTATATTAGTGAAAAAGATTTTGCTTCATTATTATATATAAATGAAATTTTAAGTTTCGCAATTAATGTGCTTTCACATTTTGTTTTTTTAATTATTATCTATATTTATTTTAATCTACTTTATGATTTTAGCTTTTCAGATTTAGGTTTTAAATTTCAATTTGAGAAGATAAATTTTAAAGCTTTATTAACAATATCTACTATTTTAACTGCTGGGGTTCTCTTAATTAATCTCAATTTAAACTTAGGTTTTAACAGTAGTTTTTTTCCCATTAAATTAGGGGAGAATTTTTTCCAGGTAATTTATAGTGATCTACCACTGCTTGTAATTACTTTTATCGTGCTACTTTTTACAGCAGGTGTTGAACAATTTTTATTCAATAAAGTTATTTTTTCACTATTTGATCTATATTTACCTTCTTTTTTAGCTGTAATTTTTAGTGCTTTATTTGCTTCTCTTTTGTTTTTAGAATTCAATCCAGCCTTTATTTTAATTATCTTTATATCTGTAATTATCAGTAACTATCTTTATATAATTAGTGATCATAATTTGTTTACTCCAATAATTTTTTATAGTTATTTTCTTACTTTATACATAGCTTTTATTTATGGTTTCAAATATATCTATATTTAAATTACCTTTATTTATCAAAAATCTGCAAAATAAAACTCCAATTAAATATTTTAGGTGGAGAGGTTCACCCTAAATAAAAAGGCCGGCCTCAGGCCGACCTTTTATTTATTATTTAATTATTCCCACAATTTGAAAATTTTATTTGTCTGCTCTAGCTTTGCTGCAATTTTTTCATCATTATGATTATGATATAAATCTCCACTACACTTCTCACAATAGAGCGCACCAGACCAATTCTGACTTCCACAAGCATTACATTTTACATTTTTGTTTCTCATTATTAAGCCCTCCTTATTAGTCTTATAATTATTATACGAGCTTAAATAGAGTATAGCAGTACTAATATTAACTGTCAAGCTGCACTTTAAAATAATAAAATTTAAAATTATTTGATAAATTTTGTGTTGTTAAAAAACAAATAATGATTTTTTGCTTTTGTATTTTTAAAAAAATTCTCCATAAATTTTTTCTCCGCAGTTAGGACATCTATTACCATCCAGTTTATTCTTAACATTATAACTTTTTCTCATAATTAATTTTTCTCCGCAATTACTGCAAAAAGTATCTGCTGTATTTTCAATTATTGCATTTCCTAAATAAACATTATTTAAATATTTTTCTGCTTCATGATAAGCTTTTTTCATAAATTCTAAATCTGTTGCTTGATTATCGAGTTTATAAGCTGGTTGATATCTGCTTAAATGAAGTGGGATTTCACTACTAACACTAGCAAGCCATTTAAATAGATCCTTTAGCTCAGATAAGTCATCATTTAAATCAGTCACAATTAGAGTTGTAACTTCCAGATGTATTTCTTTAGCCAGAATTTTTATGGTTTTTTTTACATTTTCTAGACCTCCATTACAATAATTATTATAAAAATCATTGTTAAATGCTTTTAAATCAATATTAGCTGCATCTAAAAACGGAATCAGCTTTTTTAAAGGTTTTTCATTAATAAAACCATTACTAACCATAATATTCTTTAAATCTTTTTGAGCTGCAGCCTTTGCTATTTCAAGCATATACTCATAAAATACTGTTGGCTCAGAATAAGTGTAAGCAATTAAATTAATATTCTTATTTAAAGCGGTCTGTACAATCTCTGCTGGATTAAATTCTCTCAATTGAGGTTTTTGCTGACTAATCTGCCAGTTTTGACAAAAATTACAACTCATATTACAACCCCAACTACCAAGAGAAAGCACCTTTGCCTGAGGATAAAAATGATAAAGGGGTTTTTTTTCAATCGGATCAACCCCTAAAGAAGACACTTTACCATAATTTAAAGTATATAATTTACCATCAATATTTTTTCTAACTTTACAGATTCCTGTTTTATTATTATAAATTTTACAATTATGAGGACATAAATCACATTCTATTAACTCATTTTCTGCTAAATGATAAAATTTGGCTAGATGTTGATCAGTCATTTTCATTAAACCTACTTACTGTAAAGCGATAAATTTCTACCTCAGCATCTTCTTTTAACCCAGCCTTCCTTTTGGCAATGTTCAGCTGCTTTTCAGCTGTTTCAATACCTTCTAAATCTGGGAGTAATAATCCAGTTTGATGTCCGCCTTTCACTAGAATACCATATTTTTCAGGATTAAGTTCTGTTTTATTCCTTACTTGTTCTGGCTCAGATAATATGTCAACTGAAATTTTAATATCATTAATTTCCTCTTTGTTTACTTCTGGAAATCTGGGATCATTTTCAGCAGCAGTCATTGCATTATTTACTATTTCATAAGCAGCATTTTTCTGTACAGGCCTAAAAGTTCCCATACAGCCCCTTAATTTATTATTTTTTTTCAAGGTTACAAATACACCAGCTTTTTCCTTTAGTATTTCCGGGAGTTCCTCTTCATTAATTTCTGCTTCTTTACCGCTAATAATATATTCTGTAACTGCTTTTCTTGCCAAATCAGTAATAAATTTTTCTTCTTTCATTGTGATCACTCCATTTGTGTTATTCTAAAATTTAGAAACTAATAAATTCAAATTATTTGTAATCCACTTTGTTTTTTATAAAATTTATTTTCTGCTAATAAAAATAGTACCATAGCCGACTCCAAAAGGCCCCTCATACGAATTAACTTTAGTTTCCACATCTAACTCCGCAATAGTCCCCAGCATAGTTACAATTGGCCTTAAACCGCATTCTCCAGCTTTTTCAACCAAATCAGGATCAAAGTTAAGGATAGATTGAAAATCATTATCTCGAAAATACTGAATTAACTTTTCATCAAAAAGATGCGCATCAGGATTGAAACCTGCAGGTGCTCCTTTTTTTAAGCGATGTGATAAATCACCACTTGCAATAACAGCAATCTTATAATTAAGTTCTTTTGCTGTTCTTACAATTTCTTGACCAATTTTATATAGCTCTTGATAATCTATAAAACCTATAGAAATCGGTAAAATTGGTAATTTAACATTAGCTTTTTGTAAATAATGTAGTGGAACCATAATTCCATGATCAAGTTCTTGCTCAATACCATAGTTATTCAAATCATTATCCCTTAATGGCTGTAAAGATAATTTTTTATCTTTAGTTTTTGAGACTAATTTTTCAGCAAAATCAATGTCAGATTTTTCACTAAATTTAAGTTTTGGATAACCAAAATCACTAAAATTTCCTTTGAGTTCTTCTTTGATAATTACAGAAGCCGTAGAACGAAAAACTGGTCCGTGTGGTGTTATAATAACAATTAAATCAATTTCATCTTTAAATTCAGCAATTTCTTCAGCAGTCTTTTTAAATCCCTGAACAGTTTTTTCTGCCTTCTTTAATTTTGGGCCACCAATCTCTTCAATAACAATTGGTGGATGAGGCAGTAAAGCAGCACATTTAACTCCCATAAATTTCACCTCCAGCTTAAGTTAAAAACAAAATCAATATAAATCGCTTAAATAATTCAGTTTATAAAATAAATAATTCTAAACTAAATCCTCTGTCATTTATATTATACAACAAATTAACTGATAAAAAAACACCTCTAAACCTACTTTTTGCTGATACATTTTATTAATTATAGCTTGGTGAATAAAAGAACTTAGTTATTGTAATAATTTTTTCTGGATAGATATTTTAGTGTTATCTTTAAAATAATTAACTAATACTAAGATTATAAAAAAAGAAAAAAGCAGAGCCTGAGCTCTGCCTGTAATAATTTCAAAAATAATATTATCTTTTTGAGAACTGTGGACTTTTTCTCGCTTTTTTGCGGCCGTATTTTTTTCTTTCAACCATACGGGAGTCTCTGGTTAAGTAACCAGCTTTCTTAAGTGGTCCACGGTAATCTTTGTCAACTTCAAGTAATGCTCTAGCAATTCCATGACGAACTGCTCCAGCTTGACCTGAAAGTCCACCACCATTAACATTTACCAGTACATCAAAAGTTCCATCAGTATTAGTTAATTCTAAAGGTGACATAATATCTTTAATTAAAGATTTTCTATTAAAATAATTATCGATTTCAACATCATTTACTAAAAATTTTCCATCTCCAGGCAGCAGGCGAACACGAGCTGTAGAAGTTTTTCTACGACCTGTACCTCTATATTGTACTTCAGAAGCCATCTATTAAATTCCTCCTCTCAAAATTAAAGTTCTAATTTTTCTGGTTGTTGAGCCTGATGTGGATGATTAGGTCCACTATATACTTTTAATTTTTTAAACATTTTTCTACCTAATTTATTATGTGGTAACATACCCTTAACAGCTTTTTCAATAATAAATTCAGGGTTTTTATCACGTAGTTCCTTATAAGTGATTTCGTTAATTCCACCTGGATAATTGGTATGACTGTAGTGTTTCTTGTCATCCCACTTTTTACCTGTTAATTTTACTTTTTCAGCATTTACTACTACTACATAATCTCCCATATCTACATGAGGAGTAAAAGTAGGCTTATGCTTTCCTCTAATATACTGAGCAATTTCAGATGCAAGTCTTCCTAAAGTTTTATCTGCAGCATCAACTACATACCAGTTGCATTCTACATTTTCATTTTTGGCCATATATGTTGACATAACTATACCTCCTTAGTTAAATACTCTCTATAATTACATGAATTAATTCTCAACGGGGCTTGTTGTTGAACAGAATAATTCATAGTAATTTTAATACAATCTTCTGCTTTTGTCAAGTTAAACGAAAATAAATTAATCATAAAATACTTCCATTAAAGTTAAACCCTGAGCCGGAGCAGTAAAACCAGCATTGTTTCGATCACAACTCTGCAAAATATTTTTTAATTCAGGCAGAGCTCTCTTTTTAAGACCGGTTTCAATTAGTGTACCGGCTAAAATTCTTATCATATTATATAAAAAACCATTTCCAATAACATCGATCCAAATCTCACCATTATCTACTGCATAAAGTTCTAAAGAATAAATATTTCTTACAGTCGATTCAACAGAAGAACCAGCAGCACATAGTGCAGCAAAATCATGAGAACCTTCAAAAATCTTGGCAGCTCTCTGCATTAGCTTTAAATCAAGTTTTTTATGAACATTATATACAAAATTGCGGACAAAAACTGAATTAAAATTACTGTTCAAAATTCTATATCTATATTTTTTGCCCCGTGCATTGTAACGAGAATGAAAATCAGCATTCACTTTTTCAGCTTTTTTACAAATAATATCATCAGGTAGCTCACTATTTAAAGCAAGTGGGACTTTGTTTGCAGGTATATCAACATCTAAAAAGAAATTTGCTGTCTGACCAGCCGCATGAACCCCAGCATCTGTTCTTCCTGCACCTGTAACCATTACTTTGTCTTTATTTATGACTTCTAAAGCTTTTTCAAGTTTTTGCTGTATTGTCTCGCTAGTATTTTTTTGGATCTGCCAGCCGCTATAATTACTACCATCATATTCAACTATAATTTTGTAATTTTGTCTCATCTTAAATATCACCTAGTAAAATGACACAGCAACTGCAAGTATAACTATCAATACTAAAGCAACAAAGTCATAATATTTAAATTCTAGCTCATGAAGCCTTGTTCGATCCTCTCCACCTCGATAACATCTAGATTCCATAGCTAAAGCAAGGTCATCTGCTCTTCTAAAAGCACTTATAAACAGAGGAACCAGTAAAGGAATTAGACTTTTAGCTCTCTGAATTAAATTACCGGATTCAAAATCAGCACCTCTAGCTTGTTGAGCTTTCATAATTTTATCAGCTTCTTCTAATAAAGTAGGTATAAAACGCAAGGCGATTGTCATCATCATCGATAACTCACTTGCTGGTACACCAAACTTTTTCAAAGGTGATAAAATATATTCGATACCATCTGTTAACTGCAGCGGAGAAGTAGTTAAAGTTAAAAGAGAAGTAAATAAAATTAAAATAAAAATTCTACTCACCATAAAAAAACCGGTATATACTCCTTCAGATTCTATAGAAATAAACTTCCAGGACCATAATACACGGCCACCATTAGTTAAAAATATATGAATAAACAAAGTAAACAAAACTAAAATTAGTATTGGTTTTAAACCTCTTAAAACTTTTTTAACTGAGATTTTGGATAATAATACAACTATTAAAACAAATGCAGCAAAAAATCCAAATCCCATAAAAGTATCAATAGTAAATAAAGCAATTATTAAAAGTGTAGTTATTATAATTTTAATCCTAGCATCTAGAGCATGAATAATAGAATCGCGAGCTATATATTGACCAATTGTTATATCTTTTAGCATATTAATTGCTCCTCAATGCTTTGATAATTTCTGTTGATGCTTCAGATATGGAAAATAAATTTTTATTTACTTTCAAACCTTTTTCATCTAGTCGATGTAAAATTTCAGTGATTTGAGGTAAATCCAATGATAGTTTATGCAACTTCTGCTCCTTTGAAAAAACTTCTATAGGATTATCATCAATTACAATTTCTCCCTGATGCATCACAATAACTCTACTTGATAATTCAGCAATCTCTTCCATGCGGTGTGAGATTAAAATAATTGTCATATTCAATTCTTGATAAAGATATTGCAAAAGTTCTGCCAGCTGCTTTCTTCCCTGTGGGTCAAGCCCAGCACTTGGTTCATCAAGTACTAAAACATCGGGTTTTAAAGCTAAAACTCCCGCAATAGCAACTTTTCTCTGTTGACCTCCACTTAAATTAAAGGGCGAACGATCTTTAAATTGATTATAATCAAGTCCAACTAATCCCATAACCTCTTTTACTCTATCTTCAATCTCATCTTTTTTTAGACCAATATTTTTTGGACCAAAGGCAATATCCTGATAAACACTTTCTTCAAATAATTGATGTTCCGGATATTGAAAGACTAAACCAACATGGCGTCTGGTTTCTTTTAAGTTACTTTTTTGATTAGTAATATTTTTCCCATTGACCTTTACAGTCCCTGAACTGGGAATAATTAAACCATTGAAAAGCTGAACCAAAGTAGATTTTCCAGAACCGGTATGTCCTACAATTCCAATAAATTCGCCTTTGCTAATCTCTAAATTAATATTTTTTAATGCTTTAACATTATTTTCATCCTGATAGATATGGCTTACATTTTCTAATTCAATTAACATAACGCTTCCACCAACTCATCTATGCTCAAAATATCAGGAATATTAATCTTTTCCTGACGCAGATATTCAGCAACTTCAACTGCAACAGGTATATCTAAGTTTATATCCTTTAACTGATCAACTAATCTAAAAATGGTTTTGGGACTCCCTTTATGAATGATTTCACCTTGGTTCATAACAATAACTTTATCTGCATCTACAGCTTCTTCCATGAAATGAGTTATATGGACAATAGTAATTCCCTTTTCTTTATTTAAGTACTGTACTGTTTCCATAACCTCTTTTCTTCCTTGTGGATCAAGCATTGCAGTTGGCTCATCTAAAACTATGCAGTCTGGCTCCATGGCAATAACCCCGGCAATAGCAACTCTCTGTTTTTGACCACCAGATAGTTTATGTGGTGCAAACTTTTGAAAACCAGACATTCCAACCATTTCTAATGACCGATCAACTCTTTTACGAATTTCCGGACTGGGAATGCCAAGATTTTCTGGTCCAAATGCTACATCATCCTCTACCATAGAAGCAACTAGTTGATTGTCTGGATTTTGAAAAACCATACCAACCTTCTGTCTAATCTTCCAAGTGTTATCAGGATTATTAGTATTTAAACCATCCACAAAGATTTCTCCTGTGGAAGGAGTTAAGAGTACATTTAATAATTTTGCCAGGGTAGATTTACCTGAACCATTTGAACCAATTATAACAGCAAAATCACCGGCTTCTATCTGCAGATCAATATTTTGCAGAGCCGGTCTAGCACTGTTGTCATTTTTATAAAGAAAATCTACCCCATTAATTTCTATCAGGCTCATATTAACACCTACATTCAGTATTATTCTACTAGTTCAATAATCGCTTGCTTTGCTGCATCTCCTCTACGGGGATACATTTTCAAAATTCTTGTATAACCACCAGGTCTTTCTGAATACTGAGGTGCAATTTCATCAAATAACTTAGTAACTACTTCTTTATCTTTGATTTTGCTCATTACTTTACGTCTTGAAGCTAAATCATTAGTCTTCGCAGTAGTAATAAGTTTCTCAGCATAAGATCTTAATTCCTTAGCCTTAGGTAGTGTAGTTTCGATTCTTCCCTCGCGAAATAATGATGTTGCCATATTTCTAAACATAGCTTGACGGTGAGAAGATCTTTTCTGTAATTTACGCTTAGCCACCTAAAATCCCTCCTTAAATTTCATTCTCTTTTAAATCTAGTTCAAGTTCATCTAATTTATCTTTAATTTCTTTTAAGGATTTTTTTCCTAGATTACGGACTTTCATCAGATCATCTTCAGTTTTGTCAACTAATTCTTCAACAGTATTGATACCTGCTCGTTTTAGACAATTAGAAGAACGTACTGATAGTTCCAATTCTTCAATTGTAGTATCCAGAATTTTATCCTTTTCTTCTTCTTCTACTTCAACCATGATTTCTACATCTTCTATTTCATCAGTTAAATTGATAAACAATTCAAGATGCTCAACCATAATTTTAGCAGCAAGACTGATAGCATCATCAGGATGAATACTACCATTAGTATTAACTTCTAAAACTAAACGGTCAAAGTCAGTTACCTGACCAACTCTGGTGTTTTCAATGTTAAAATTAGCTCTTTCAATAGGGCTATAAGAAGCATCTATTGGAATTAAACCAATAACATTATCATCAAATAAATCTTTGTTTTCTTCAGCGGTATGATAACCTCTACCTTTATGAACAGTTGCTTCTAAAACTAATCTGCCATCTTCAGCAAGTGTTGCTATATGATGATCTTTATTAACTACCTGAACATCACCTGAAGAAACAAAGTCACCAGCTGTTACCTCTCCTTCTCCTTCTGCCTCTAATCTAATAGTTGTTTCTTCTTCACCAGAATATTTAACAACTACCTCTTTTAGATTCAAAATAAGATCGGTCATATCTTCAACTACTCCTGGAATAGCTGAAAACTCATGTTTAACTCCCTCTACTTTAACTGAAGTAAGTGCAGCTCCAGGTAAAGAAGAAAGTAAAATACGACGCAAAGAATTACCAAGAGTAGTACCATAACCTCTTTCTAAAGGAGAAATTTCATAACGACCATAGTTGTTTTCATTGCCTCCAAGTCTTTCCACACGTGGTTTTTCTATTTCTATCATATTATCAGCTTACCCTCCTTATAATAATAAATTCATGACTGAGGGTATTCATTTACCGTGAATAATACTCGACAATCAGGTGCTCTTCTACCGGATAATCGATATCTTCCCTCTCTGGTAATCCAACAACTGTACCTTCAGCTTTTTCAAGATCAGAATTAACCCATTCTTGTGTTGCAAAATCTGCATTGTATTCAAAGACTTCTTTAAAGCGCTTAGACTTGCGGCTTGAATCTTTAACACTGATAACATCATCTACATCAACTTGATATGAAGGAATGTCTACTTTACGGCCATTTACTTTAATATGTCCGTGTAATACAAACTGTCTTGCTTCATTACGTGAACTTGCAAAACCCATTCTGTAAACAATATTATCTAATCTTCTTTCCAATAATTGAAGGAAGTTCTCACCTGTAACACCATTAATGTTTTCGGCTTTTTCGAAATAATTACGGAACTGTTTTTCCATAATTCCATAAATTCTTCTAACTTTCTGCTTTTCTCTTAACTGTGAACCATATTCAGATACTTTGTGACGACCTTGACCATGTTCACCAGGAACATAAGGTCTACGATCAAAAGAACATTTATCACTATAACAACGAGCGCCTTTTAAATATAATTTTTCACCTTCGCGCCTGCATAATTTACAAACTGAACCTGTATATCTTGCCATTTTTACACCTCAACTTTCTATTATATAATTATATACGTCTTCTTTTTGGGGGTCTACATCCATTATGTGGGATAGGAGTAATATCTTTAATTAAAGTAATATTTAAACCTGCTGACTGCAGAGTTCTAATAGCTGATTCTCTACCAGAACCAGGTCCTTTAACAAAGATCTCAATATCCTTCATTCCCATATCTTTTGCTTCTTCAGCAGCATTTTCTGCAGCTAACTGAGCAGCAAAAGGAGTACTTTTTCTTGAACCTTTATAACCAACTTTTCCAGCACTTGACCAGGCAACTACTTTACCTTCTTCATCAGTAATTGAAATAATTGTATTATTAAATGTAGATTTAATATGCGCCTGACCTTTTTCTATATTACGTTTTACTTTTTTTCTTCTGCGAGTTTTTTTCTTATTCTTAGATTTAGCCATTAATTAAATTCCCTCCTTACTATTTTGGAGTCACTGAACGGGACTTGATACCAACAGTCTTTTTAGGTCCCTTTCGTGTACGAGCATTTGTTTTAGTTCTCTGACCGCGCACAGGTAAACCTCTACGATGACGGAGACCACGGTAACAACCAATATCCTTTAATCTTTTAATATCAGCTCTTTTTTCTCTTCGTAATTCACCTTCAACCATATAATTATTATCAATTTCACTTCTTAAATCTGAAATTTCAGCTTCAGTTAAATCTTTAATTCTTGTATCAGGATCAATACCTGTACTTTCAATAATTTTTTGAGAAGTAGTTTTACCAATACCATAAATATATGTCAATCCAATTTCTACCCTTTTATTTCTAGGAAGATCAACACCTTCAATTCTAGCCATGATTTCACCTCCAGTATTTTTTATCCCTGACGCTGTTTATGCTTGGGATTTTCACAAATAACCATTACTTTACCATTGCGTCTGATAACTTTACATTTATCACAAATCGGCTTAACTGATGGTCTTACTTTCATTAACAATCACCCCTTGTGGTAATTTATTTCGCTTTATGTCGATAAGTTATCCGGCCACGACTCAAGTCATAGGGAGAAAGTTCTACTGTTACCTTGTCACCAGGTAAGATTCGTATAAAATTCATCCTCATTTTTCCTGAAACATGTGCCAGAACTTTGTGTCCGTTTTCCAATTCTACTCTAAACATTGCATTTGGCAGGGGTTCAACTACTGTACCCTGGACTTCAATAGGATCTTCTTTTGCCATAAATTATTTTACCTCCTCTTTGCTGAGATAATCCTTTAAAACTAAGCGAACATCTTCACTACGCACCCTTTTTTTACTGTTTAACCAGCTCAAAAATTGTTCTGAAATCTCTCCAGTGCTTTCTATATGTTTGCTGTTTTTATATTTTGGATTATTAAATTTCCTCTTCACACCATCAACAACTTTTAATTTATTTTTAGAATTATTATCTATTACTAAATAATAACTTCCTTTATCTCTGCCGGCAGTTGACCTAACAATTTCGCCAACTTTAAAAGCAGTATCCAAAAATATCACTCTTTTCTCTGTGCATCTTTTTACACGCACTGTTCATTATACCATAGATAAGATGAGCTCTGCAATAAAAGTTAAAGTTTACTTAATATTTCAACTCCATTTTTAGTTATTGCAATAGTATGCTCAAAGTGAGCAGATAAACTTCTATCTTTTGTTACTACTGTCCAATCATCTTCTAATGTTTCGACTTCGTAACTACCAATATTAACCATTGGCTCTATAGCAAGGGTCATACCTTTTTTAAGTTTTGGACCCTTTCCTGCTGGTCCAAAATTAGGTATCTGTGGATCTTCATGCATATCACGTCCTATGCCATGACCTACGTAATCACGAACCACAGAAAACCCATTTTTTTCAACATATTCTTGTACAGCATGAGAAATATCAAATAATCTGTTGCCGATAACTGCTTTTTCTAATCCTTTAAGAAGAGATCCTTCTGTTATTTCTAATAACTTACTGGCATTTTCAGAAATTGATCCAACCGCATGTGTTCTGGCAGCATCACCATTAAATCCTTCGTAAAAAGTTCCAATGTCAATACTAACTATATCACCGTCTTCTAAATAGCGATGTTCTGCAGGAATACCGTGTACAACTTCTTCATTAATTGAAATACAAACTGAAGCTGGAAAACCCTGATAACCTTTAAAAGAGGGCACTGCCCCTTTACTACGAATAAATTCATCAGCAAGTCTATCCAACTCTGCTGTTGAAATACCAGGTTTGATCTTTTCAGATAGATATGCATGTGTTTGAGCAACTATCTGATTTGCTTCCCGCATTATATCAATTTCTCGACTCGATTTCAAGATAATCATTATTTGTTCGCCTCAATTAATTTCATAAGTCTTGCCTGTACTTTATCAATTCCACCAGTACTTTCAACTTCATGCAGTATTCCTTTATTTTGATAATAATCTGCAAGTTTAGCAGTTTTCTCTTTATTAACTTCAATTCTTTTCTTTACAGTTTTTTCCTGATCATCACTACGCTGAATTAGTTCTCCTCCACACTTATCACATACACCTTCAACTTCAGGTGGATCATTTTTTACATGATAAGTAGCTCCACAATCAACACAAACTCTACGTCCAGCTAACCTTTCAACTAAAATATCAATCTCAGCCTGCAGATAAATAGCTAAATCAAGCTCTCTATTCTGCTCGGATAAAATTTCATCCAGAGCTTCAGCCTGTGCAATTGTGCGTGGAAAACCATCTAAGATAAATCCATCTTTACAATCAGATTCTTTTAATCTCTCTTCAACAATGCCGATTGTAACTTCATCTGGTACTAATTCACCAGCATCAATAAATGACTTAGCTTTTTTTCCCAAAGGAGTTTTATTTTTAATTGCTTTTCTAAAAATATCACCTGTAGCAATGTGTGGAATTTCAAGCTTATCTTCTAATTTCTTTGCCTGAGTTCCCTTACCAACACCCGGTAAACCCAGTAATATCATATCCATTTTATTTCCTCCTTATTTACTTCATGAAACCTTCATAATGTCTCATCAGGAGATGGGATTCGATCTGTTCCATAGTTTTTAAAGCTACACCTACCATAATAATTAGAGATGTACCTCCGAAACTAATTGTTACACCGGTCAATGGCTGCATAGCAAAAGGAAGTAATGCAACTATTGTTAAGAAAATAGCTCCTGCAAGTGTAACTCTCATTAATACTCTATCTAAATAATTGATAGTTGGTCTTCCAGGTCTAATACCAGGAATAAAACCACCATATTTTTTCATATTATCTGCTACTTCTTCAGGATTAAATGTAATAGCAGTATAGAAATAGGTAAAGAATAAAATCATCAGACCATATAATACCATATAAAGTGTTGAACCAGGGCTAATTGCACTTGCTAAACCAGCTGCCCAATCATAAGGTAATACCTGAGCTATAATCCCTGGAAACAAAAGCACAGATGAAGCAAAAATTACAGGAATTACTCCAGCCTGATTGATCTTCATTGGAATATGAGTGCTTCTACCACCATAAACTCTACGGCCCACAATTCTTTTTGAATATTGAACCGGAATTCTTCTTTCACCCTGCTGCACAAAGATAATACCAGCAACAATAATTATTGCTAAAACAATAAAAATAAGGATGTTTAAAACTGAAATTGTTCCTGCCTGTAATAATTCATATGTGTTATACATGTCTGATGGAAAACGAGAAATTATAGATGTGAAAATGATAATTGAAATACCATTTCCAATCCCTTTATCCGTAATTTGCTCACCTAACCACATCAAAAAGGCTGTTCCTGCAGTTAAACTCACAATTATCAAAGCAATATCAAATGCAGTTGCATTAGGTACTGCTCCAAAACGCTGAATATATAGTGTGATACCAATCGCCTGAATTACAGCAAGTACAATTGTACCATATCTAGTATATTGAGCAATTTTTTTACGGCCCTCATTACCCTGTTTAGAAAGTTCTTCTAATTTAGGTATAACAACAGTTAATAACTGTAAAATAATCGAAGCAGTAATGTAGGGAGTAATGCTCATCGCAAAAATTGTAAAGTTACTTAACGCACCACCTGCAAATAAGTCTAAAAAGTCAAGTGCTCCGCCAAAGTTTCCACCAAAAAGTCTTTCCTGAAGCAATGCCACATCTACTCCAGGAACAGGTATATGTGCTCCCAGGCGGTAAACTGCCATCATAGCAAGCATGAATAAAACTTTATTTCTAAGTTCTTTTACTTTAAAAACATTACCGAGAGCCTTAATCAACTTAAATCACCTCTGACTTTCCGCCAGCAGCTTCTATTTTCTTTCTGGCAGAAGCAGTAAATGCATGTGCTTTTACATCAAGGGCAATATTAACTTCACCTTTGCCCAAAATTTTAACACCATTTTTAGCAATACCATCAATAATTCCCTGTTCTAATAATATTTCAGGTGTTACAGTATCATCATCAGAAAATCTATTTAATTGGTATACATTAACTTCATTAAATTCTTTTTTAAATTTATTATTAAATCCTCGTTTTGGAAGACGTCTGAACAGTGGAGTTTGTCCACCTTCAAATGTTGGGCGTACTTCTCCTCCTGCACGAGAGTTCTGTCCATTTGCACCTCTACCGGAAGTATATCCGCGACCAGAGCCAGTACCACGACCAACTCTTTTGCGATTTTTCTTATATCCAGCAGCAGGCTTAAGATTATTTAATTTCATCCTTACACCTCCTTAATAATTATCCAATTAATTCTTCTACAGATTTACCTCTTAATTTGGCAACTTCTTCTGCACTCTTAAGTTCACTTAGACCTGTAATTGTAGCATTGATCATATTAATTGGATTTGATGTTCCCAGAGACTTAGTTAAAATATCACTAATACCTGCAAGCTCAATTACCGCACGAACAGGTCCACCAGCAATAACACCAGTACCAGGAGCAGCTGGCTTAAGTAATACTCTTCCAGCACCAAAAACTCCAGTTTTCTCATGGGGAATTGTAGTTTCTACAATTGGAACTTTGATTAATTCTTTTTTAGCTGCATCAATACCTTTTCTGATGGCTTCAGGTACTTCATTTGCTTTACCAATACCTGCACCAACATGGCCTTCTCCATCCCCTACAACTACAAGGGCACTGAAGCTAAATCTACGGCCACCTTTTACAACCTTAGCAACACGGTTAATATTAACAACGCGCTCGTCAAGGTCGAGTTTATCAGCATTAATTTTACTCATTAATTTACCTCCTTATTTAAAACTTTAGCCCTTCCTCGCGGGCAGCATCAGCCAGAGCTTTTACTCGGCCATGATATTTATATCCACTTCTATCAAATACTACTGTATCCACACCTTTTTCCAGTGCTCTACTTGCAGCCAACTCTCCTACTTTTTTAGCAGCCTCTTCATTACTTGCCACTTCAATTGAATCGCGAAGAGCTGGATCTAAAGTAGATGCAGAAGCAATAGTTTCTCCAGATAAATCATCTATAATTTGCACATAAATATGCTTTAAACTGCGGGTTACATTCATTCTCGGACGAGAAGGTGTTCCCACAACTTTATTTCTAATTCTCTGATGGCGTTTTTGTCTTGCTTCTCTTTTTCCCATCACATTCACTCCTTTCTATTAACCAGTTTTACCGACCTTACGTCTAATATGTTCTCCAACATATTTAATTCCTTTACCTTTGTAAGGTTCTGGTTTTCTTACTTCACGAATCTTAGCTGCTGTATCACCAACACGCTGTTTATCTATACCTTTAACTGTGATATTTGTGTTTTTTTCAACTTCAAAAGAAATATCACCTTCAGCTTCAATAATTACCGGGTGAGAATATCCAACTTCAAGTTTAAGTTTATCTCCCTGTACCTGAGCGTTATATCCTACACCTACCATTTCTAATTTCTTTTCAAAGCCTTTGCTAACACCCTCAACCATACCTTCAATTAAGCTTCTAACTAAACCGTGCATGGAGCGTGATTCGATATCATCGCCATTGCGTTCAACAACAATTTCATTATCGTCAACTTTGATATCAATACCAGCTTTAAAAGTTCTTTCTAATTCTCCTAATGGACCTGTAATTTTTATAGTTTGATCATTAACAGCTACTTCTACTTTTTCTGGTATTTCAATAGGTAGATCACCAATACGTGACATAAATTTCACCTCCGTAGATTTTATCTAAAGAAGCTCTCTAATTACCAAACATAACAGAGAACTTCTCCACCAATTCCTTTTTCTCTTGCTTCTTTATCGCTCATAACACCCTGGGAAGTAGAAACCACTGCGATTCCTAAACCACCTAGAACCTTAGGAACTTCATCTTTGCCCACATATACTCTTAAACCAGGCTTACTTATTCTCTTGATTCCACTTATAACTTTTTCGTCATTATCTCCGTATTTTAAATATACCCGAATCATGTTCTGAGGTTTTCTTTCAACTAATTTTACATCATTAATGAAACCTTCGTCTTTTAAAAGTTCACCAATGCTGGTTTTAACCTTAGAAGCGGGAATATCAACTCTATCTTTCCCAACACTATTAGCATTGCGAATCCGGGTAAGCATATCTGCTATTGGATCTGTTAAATTCATTTACAAACCTCCTTCCAGTTTTACCAGCTTGCTTTTTTAACTCCAGGAATTTCGCCTTTATGGGCTAATTCTCGGAAACAAATTCTGCATAAATCAAATTTTCTCATATATCCACGTGAACGTCCACATCTACTGCATCGATTCACTTTACGTGTCTCATATTTAGGCTCTTTATTAGCCTTTTCGATTAGAGCTTTACGTGCCAAACTAAACCCCCCTTAATTTATAGGTCTTTACTTCTTATAAGGCATTCCCATTAATGATAATAATTCAAATGCTTCTTCATCTGTTTCAGCAGAAGTTACAATAGTAATCTCCATACCGTGAACATCATCAACATCATCAATATTTATTTCAGGGAAAACAGTGTGTTCGCTTATTCCTAAACTGTAATTACCGCGACCATCAAATGATTTAGGAGATACACCTCTAAAATCTCGGATACGTGGCATTGTAACATTAATCAATTTATATAAAAACTCAAACATCTGCTCACCGCGAAGAGTAACTTTTACTCCAACTGGCATACCTTCTCTAATTTTAAAATTAGCGATAGATTTTTTTGCCCGAGTTACAGTAGGACTTTGTCCAGTTATTCTTGCGATCTCATCAACAACAGTATCCAGAAGTTTAGTATCTTCTTTAGCATCTCCTAACCCAACATTAACAACTATTTTTTCTAATTTTGGAGCTTCCATTACATTATTGTAATTAAATTTCTCCATCAGTTGAGGTAGAATTTCTTCTTTATATTCATTAGCTAATACTGACATTTCTGGACCTCCTTCCGCTTATTTATTTATCAACTACTTCATCACATTTTTTGCATTTTCTTACTTTAGTTCCATCATCTAAACGTTCTGCGCCAACCCTTGTCTTTTCATCACAACGGGGGCAGACGAGTTGAACATTTGAAGCATGAATTGCTGCTTCGTTTTCTATAATTCCACCCTGTGGCATATCCTGAGTAGGACTTACGTGACGGTTTACAATATTTACACCTTCCACGATTACGCGATCTTTTTTAGGAATAACTTTTAAAATCTCACCGCGTTTACCTTTATCTTTTCCAGAAATAACTTCCACAGTGTCACCTTTTTTAATTCTCAATCCAATCCCCTCCTTCTATAATACCTCCGGTGCAAGGGAGATAATCTTCATATAATTCTTTTCCCTTAATTCACGGGTCACAGGACCAAAAATACGTGTACCCTTAGGATTATTATTGTCATCTATTATTACTGCTGCATTTTCATCAAATCTAATATAGGTGCCGTCTTTGCGCTTTAAGGATTTCTTGGTTCTAACAACTACTGCTTTAGCAACCTCACCTTTTTTAACCATTCCGTTTGGAATAGCCTCTTTGACGCTGACTACTATAGTGTCTCCAACTTTTGCATATTTCTTTTTGGAGCCTCCAAGTACCTTAATACATAAAAGTTCGCGGGCACCTGAATTATCCGCTACCTTTAAACGGCTTTCAGATTGTATCATTTTCAGGCCCTCCTTTCTACTACCAGGACTTATTTTGCTTTTTCAATAATTTCGATTAGACGCCATCTTTTAGTCTTGCTTAATGGGCGTGTTTCCATAATTCTTACAATGTCACCTTCATTACAAACATTATCTTCGTCATGAGCTGTATACTTTTTTGTTTTCTTTACAACTCTTTTATATTTAGGATGCTGTGTTCTACGTTCTACAGCGACTGTAATAGTTTTATCCATCTTGTCACTAACTACAACACCTTTTCTTTCTTTACGATTATTTCTATCCATGAGAAACCTCCTTTCAAAAAAGAATTAAGCCCTTTCTATATTTAGTTCTCTTTCCCGCAAAACTGTTTTAATTCGGGCAATAATTCTTTTAACCTCTTTAATCCTCATAGGATTATCCAACTGCGCTGTTGCATGTTGAAAGCGTAGGTTAAATAACTCTTCTTTAAATTCGCGGGCTTTTTGTTCTAACTCTGCTTCTGTTAAATTTCTTAATTCATCAGCTCTCATCGGCCTCACCATCCATTCCCTCTCTTGCTACAAATTTAGTTTTAATAGGCAGTTTGTGAGATGCAAGGCGCATCGCTTCTCTGGCAACCTCTTCCGGTACACCAGCCAACTCAAACATAATTCTACCTGGTTTTACAACAGCTACCCATTTCTCAGGTGCTCCTTTACCACTACCCATACGTGTCTCAGCAGGTTTTGCGGTTACAGGCTTATCTGGAAAAATCTTGATCCAAACTTTCCCTCCACGTTTAATGCTTCTAGTAAGGGCAACACGAGCAGCCTCTATCTGTCTATTGGTAATCCAAACCGGTTCTAAGGCCTGTAGGCCATATTCACCAAAAGTGATTTTATTTCCCCGATGGGCTTTACCTTTCATTCTTCCTCTCATTTGCTTACGATGTTTTACTCTTTTAGGTACTAACATCAAAGAGCCTCCTTTCCTGCATAATCTATCTATTCATCATCCAATTCTGGAAGTATTTCTCCCTTATTAATCCAAACTTTAACTCCAATTGTTCCGTATGTTGTGTCAGCTTCTGCAAATCCGTAATCAATATCAGCTCTTAATGTATGCATTGGAACACTGCCTTCACTGTAGCCTTCACGTCTTGCCATTTCTGCTCCACCAAGACGTCCACTACTTTGAACTTTAAAACCTTCAGCTCCCATACGCATTGCACGATTCATCGCCTGTTTCATTGCTCTACGGAAAGAAATTCTTCTAACCAGCTGAGAAGCAATATTTTCAGCAACTAATTGAGCATTCATTTCTGGATCTTTTACTTCTACAACATTAATCTGTACAGTTTTACCAGTTAAAGCTTCAACTTCATTTCTCAAAGCTTCAACTTCAGATCCACCACGTCCAATAACCATTCCTGGTCTGGCAGTGTGTACATCTAATTTCAATCTATTAGCAGCTCTTTCGATTACAACTTTAGAAATTCCAGCTTCAAACATTTTCTCCTTAACATGACTTCTGATCTCACGATCTTCATTTAAAAGCTTGGAATAATCTTTTTTATCCGCATACCATTTTGCATCCCAATCTTTTATAACTCCAACTCGGAGACCATGTGGATTTATTTTATTACCCAAATTTTATCCCTCCTTTGTGTCGCTTACAACGACTGTAATATGACTTGTTCTTTTATTAATAGGGCTAGCCGATCCCTGTGCACGTGCTTTCCATCTTTTCATAGTAGGACCCTCATCAACAAAAGCTTTTTTTACATAAAGGTCATCTACAAACATATCATGATTATTTTCAGCATTAGCTGCAGCTGAATTTAATACTTTTTCTACCATCTTAGCAGCTTTTTTCGGTGTGCTTTTTAATATTGCAACTGCGGTATCAACGTCCTTACCCTTAATTAAATCTGTTACTAGACGTGCTTTGCGGGCAGTAATACGCAGGTGCTTTGCAACTGCTTTTGCTTCCATTTTAAAACCCCCTTACTATCTAAAAAATTTCTTATTTAAGTGCTGTTGAACGTTCTGTATGGCGGCTGTGACCTCTAAAGATTCTGGTTGGAGCAAATTCTCCAAGTTTATGCCCTACCATTTCTTCAGATATATATACTGGTACATGCTTACGACCATCATGAACAGCAATTGTATGTCCAACCATTTCAGGGAAAATGGTTGAGCTTCTTGACCAGGTTTTAATAACCTGTTTTTTTCCACTCTCATTCATTTCTCTGATTTTGGCAATTAGTTTCTTTGAGACGAAAGGTCCCTTTTTTATAGATCTAGCCATCAATAATCCTCCTTTCTACTATTTGCGCTTCTTATCGTGACGTGAACGGATAATATACTTATCTGAGCGCTTTGGTTTGCGTGTCTTTTTACCCATAGTAGGTTTACCCCACGGAGTTACAGGATGTCTACCAGCAGGTGATTTACCTTCTCCACCACCGTGTGGGTGGTCATGAGGATTCATAACTACACCACGTACATGAGGTCTTTTACCTTTCCAACGACTGCGTCCAGCTTTACCAACAGTAATATTTTCGTGATCAATATTACCAACCTGTCCAACAGTAGCTTTACATACATTGTGAATTAATCTAACTTCACCAGAAGGCATTTTTAAATGTACAAATTTACCTTCTTTAGCAAGAATTTGTGCCATTGTTCCAGCAGATCTTGCAATTTGTCCACCTTTACCTGCCTGCATTTCTACATTGTGTACAATTGTACCAACAGGAATATCTTTTAACCGAAGTGCATTACCGGCAGTAATATCCGCCTCTAAACCAGTATCTAAAGTGTCACCAACTTCTACTTTATTCGGTGCAAGAATATATCTTTTTTCTCCATCTGCATACTGCAGCAGAGCGATTCTTGCAGAACGATTCGGATCATATTCTATAGTCTTTACTTTAGCAGGAATTCCATCTTTATCCCGCTTAAAATCTATTATACGATAGCGGCGCTTATGTCCACCACCCTGATGACGGCTGGTAATTCTACCATTTGCGTTACGGCCACCCTTTCTTTTAATTGGAGCCAAAAGGCTTTTTTCAGGCGTATCTGTAGTAATTTCATCAAAACTAGCAACAGTCATATAACGCCTTGAAGGTGTGGTCGGTTTAAAACTTTTAATCGCCATCTTTTTTCCCTCCTTTATTAATTATTTTTTAGAGGCCTTCATAAATTTCTATTTCATCGTCCTCAGCCAGCTTAACTAAAGCTTTTTTCCAGTCTGGTTTTTTACCAACATGGAAGCCGAGTCTTCTTTTTTTACCTCTAACATTCATTGTATTAACATTTACTACCTTTACAGAGAAAATTTCTTCTACTGCATTTCTAATTTCAACTTTATTTGCATTTTTGGCTACCTTAAATGTATAAGTATTAGCCTCCTGCATTTGGTCCATAGTATTTTCAGAAATAATAGGTGCTATGATAATATCTCTTGCATCTTTCATTCGCCCAGCACCTCCTCAACCATTTTAACCGCTTCTTCGATGAAGATAACCATTTCATTATCTAAAAGATCATATGCATTTATTGAACCGGCCAGCAGAGTTTTTACATTAGGAATATTTCTAGCTGAAAGATATAAGTTTTTATCCTTTTCAGGCATTACTAAAACAACTTTTTTATCCTCTAAATTTAAATCAGCTAAAATATTAACCACTGCTTTTGTTTTTGGTTGATCAAGATCAATCTTATCAACTAAGATTAACTCATCTCTGTCAACTTTGTCAGTTAAAACAGATCTTAAGGCTAATCTTCTCATTTTTTTAGTTAGTTTTTTATCATAACTGCGAGGAGAAGGTCCAAAAGTGATTCCTCCACCTACCCATAAAGGAGATCTAATACTTCCGTGACGAGCACGTCCAGTACCTTTCTGTCTCCAGGGTTTGCGGCCACCACCGCGAACTTTACCTCTTGTTTTTGTAGAAGCATTTCCGCCTCTTCTAGCAGCTAATTGTGCATTAACTACCTGATGTACAACATGTTTATTGATTTTATCATTAAAAACAGAATCGTTTAATTCTACTTTTTCGAGTTCTTTTCCACTCTGATTGAATTTTGTTACCTGCGGCATCAAAAATCCTCCTTTCTAAACTTATTTAATTGTTAACAGATTTGATTTCAAGCACTGCTTTTTTAGCTCCTGGTACTGGACCAGCAATTAATAAAACATTACGCTCTAAATCAACTTTCACTATTTCTAAGTTTCTTTCAGTTACTCTATCATGCCCCATTCTTCCTGGCATTTTAAAGCCTTTATATACTCTTCTTGCATCAACAGCACCAATAGAACCTGGTGCACGATGGAAGTGAGAACCGTGTGTCATTGGTCCGCTATGATGATTCCATCTTTTAATATTACCAGCAAATCCTTTACCTTTGGAGATACCACTAACATTAACTTTTTCTCCTACTTCGAAAAGATCAGCTTTAATTTCACTACCTTCACTTAGTTCCATATCTAAACCTTTGAACTCTCTTAAATGTTTCTTAGGTTCTATATCACGGCTTTCAAATTGTCCAAGTTCAGGTTTGTTAAGTCTGTGCTTTTTAACTTCTCCAAATCCAAGTTGGACTGAATTATATCCATCTTTTTCTGTAGTCTTAATCTGTGTTACAACACAGGGACCGGCCTCAACTACAGTTACAGGTACCAGCTCTCCATTATCTTTAAAATACTGAGTCATACCCAGTTTTTTTCCTAATATAGCTTTCGCCATGGCCTAATACACCTCCTGACATTAAAGTTTAATTTCTATATTTACTCCTGCGGGCAAATCTAGCCTCATCAGTGAGTCTACAGTTTTTGATGTAGGATCGAGAATGTCGATCAACCTTTTATGTGTTCTCATTTCAAATTGTTCTCTTGAATCTTTATGAACATGAGGTGAGCGAAGTACGGTAAATACCTCTTTCTCTGTTGGTAGAGGTACTGGACCAGATACATCTGCACCAGTTCTCTCAGCAGTAGCAACAATCTTTTCTGCTGATTGATCTAGGAGCTCATGTTCAAAAGCTTTAAGGCGAATCCTAATTTTTTCATGTTTTGCCATTTGCTTACCTCCTTAATCTTTACGATTTAAGCTCAGTTAGGAGCATAGAAAAAGCGAGGAGACGACCTCCTCTGCTTTTTTATAATTACTCAATAATTTCAGTTACAACTCCAGCTCCTACTGTGTGACCACCTTCACGGATTGCAAAACGTAGTCCTTCTTCCATTGCTATTGGAGTGATTAGTTCTCCTGTCATCTCAATGTTATCTCCAGGCATTACCATGTCTACTCCTTCTGGTAACTGAATGTTTCCTGTTACATCTGTTGTACGGAAGTAGAACTGTGGTCTGTATCCATCAAAGAATGGTGTGTGTCTTCCACCCTCATCTTTACTTAATACATATACCTCTGCATAAAACTTTGTATGTGGTGTAATACTTCCTGGCTTTGCCAGTACCTGACCTCTTTCGATGTCTTCTCTTTTTACACCTCTTAATAATGCTCCAATGTTATCTCCTGCTACTGCTTCGTCTAACATCTTACGGAACATTTCTACTCCTGTTACTACT